>JACDBQ010000191.1 GCA_013694845.1 Acidobacteriota bacterium | reverse complement strand
CAGCCTGAACCAGTCGCGACGAGCGCGAGGAGGCCCGCCTGACAGTGCCCGCGCGGAAACGCTTGTCCATGCGAGTGCTCCCTATCGTCTCGGGCAACTGACAAGGGCTTCGAGAAGGTCATTGACTGCGGAATGAGGCAGCCCTTGTTCGATCCCGAAGTTGGTGAAGGTATATCCGTCGAAGCGCGACAGACCATCGGCCGTGCAAAACCACAGAAACCCGTGGGAGTCTCGCACTATCCGATTGACGTCGTTGTGTGGGAGCCCGTCCGCGGTTGTGTACGTCTTGATGGGCAGCCGCTCGGCACGAACATCGAGAGGAGGGACGAGGAGCAGCAGCACGAGGAGCCAGCCGATCCGCCAGGGTCGCTGGTTCACGAAGACCTGGTGACGCTCCGGGTCGCCGAAAGCGAAGCCTCTACGTCCGCGTACCCTTCCGGCGCGTCCTGGCCTCCGAAGTATTCCTTCCCCTCCGGGCGCCGGATCTTCGAGTGCGTGACGACACGGTCGCGGCGCAGGCCGCGGAAGTCCTCGACCGATGTCCACCCACGCTCCGCATTCGCCTCGAGAAACTCGGCCAGCCCTTGGTTCAGCGCCTTGATGACATTGGGGCCGATCGCGTGATCGAGCATCGCGGCGGTGCAGACTTGGATAGTGCCGCAGCCGAGCAGAAAGAAGCTGAGTGCCTCGGAGAAGTCAGTGATGCCGCCGATCCCCGAAAAGCTCTTGTCGGGGAAGGCCTGGGTCATCTGCGACATCTTGGCTAGCGACAAGGGCAGGATCGCGGGGCCGCCGAGCCCGCCGCTCGAGACGTAGCCGTCCACGTTGACTTCGAATTCCAGTGTCGCCGGGTCGATCGGCGGCAGCGACGGGAACGTGTTCGACGAGACGATGGCGTCCGCGCCGGCCGCGAACGATGCGCGCGCCTCCGCGGCGATGTCGGTCGTGGACGGCGTCAGCTTGCACCACACGGGCACCTTTGCCACCTCCTTCACGACTTTCGTCACGACCGAAATGAGCCCGGCATCCTTGCCGACGTTCGATCCCATGTCCTGCCGGTCCATGTGCGGGCACGAGAGGTTGAGCTCAAAGGCGTCGGCGCCGGCGTCCTGGCAGCCCGCCGCCAGGTCCTGCCAGTGTCGTAACTCCTTGTCGCTCCCGGATCCCGCCATGATCGAGGCGACGAGGATACGATCCGGGTGCGCCTGCTTGACCCTCGCAATCCTCGGCAGCCACCAGTCGATCGTCTTGTCGGAGATCAGCTCCCAGTTCCAGGATGAATGCAGCGCCGTGCCGGGTCGCTTCTGCATCGACATCCGCGTGGTCACCGGATCCGTCCGGAGGAACTTCGTCTTCGGCCCCGCGACATTCGTCACAGGATGAAGCCCGATCGTCTTGGTGACCACGCCCCCCCATCCCGCGTCGAAGGCACGCATGATGTTGCTCTCCGACTCGGTCGGCGGCGCCGAGGACAGAAGAAACGGGTTCTGAAAACGCAGGCCGGTAAACGTGACCGACAGGTCGGCGCCCATGAATCCTCCTGGGTGGTTGAAGGGCGCATCTTAGCATCTGCCCGCCTTGACAGCCGGCAAAAGGCAGGGCTAAGGTTCGAGTTTCCGCCCCGACCGCCCAAAATGCGCATCCTCAAGAACTTTATCGCCGGACAGTGGACCGACTCGCAAAGCGGCAGGCGCGTGCCAGACCTGAATCCGGCTGACACCTCCGAGATCGTTGCCAAAGCGCCATCGTCGACCGCCGTTGAGGCGGCAGGGGCATGCGAGGCTGCGGCGCGCGCCTTCGAAGGATGGCGCAGGACGCCCGCGCCGGTACGCGGGCAGATCCTGTCCACGGTTCAGCGCCGGATGGAAGATCGGCGGGAGGAACTGGCCGAGGCGCTCACCCGCGAAGAGGGCAAGACTCTCGCGGAGTCGCGCGGCGAGATCCAGCGCGCCATCAACGTCGTCGAGTTCTTCGCGGGCGAGGCGCGCCGGATCACCGGCACGACGATCCCGTCGGAGCTGCCGAACAACTTCTGCTACACCCTGAAACAGCCGGTCGGCCCGGTGGCAGTGATCACGCCCTGGAACTTCCCTGTGGCGATCCCGATCTGGAAAATCGCGCCCGCGCTGGTGTCGGGCAACACTGTTGTCTTCAAGCCAGCGAGCCTGACACCGCTCACCGCCGCTCTGCTGGTCGAGATCTTCGAAGAATGCGGGCTGCCGCCGGGGGTGCTGAACCTGATCTACGGGGGCGGACGCGAAGTGGGCGACACCGTGGTGAAGCACCCCGCCATCCAGGCGGTTTCCTTCACCGGGTCGAACGACGTCGGGGTCGGGCTCTACACCGCCGCGGCGGCGCGCGGGATCAAGTGCCAGTGCGAGATGGGAGGCAAGAACCCGATCGTGATCCTTGCGGACGCGGACCTCGATCTGGCGGTGGAGAGCACGGTCCAGGGTGCGTTCGGCTCGACCGGCCAGCGCTGCACCGCCACCAGCCGTGCCGTGGTCGAGGACTCGATCGCCAACGAGTTCGTCGAGCGACTGCACGCGCGAACCGCCGGCCTGGTCATGGGCAACGGCCTCGACCCTGCAACCACCATCGGCCCCTCGGTCGACGGTTCGCAGCTCGAGACGGTTCTCGAGTACGTCGGGATAGGAAAGCACGAGGGCGCCCGGCTGGTGCGCGGCGGCGAACGCCTGACGACCAGTGGTCTCGAGCGCGGCTACTTCGTGTCCCCGACGATATTCGACAACGTGGATCCCGGAATGCGGATCGCGCAGGAAGAGATCTTCGGCCCCGTTCTCGCGGTGATCCGCGCCTCGGATGCGAAGGCTGCGTTGCGGGTCGCCAATGGAGTGCGGTTTGGCCTCTCGGCGTCGATCTACACCAACGACGTTCCGTCGATGTTCCGTTTCGTCGACGAGCTCGAGGCGGGCATCATCCACGTGAACTCGCCAACCGTCGGCGGCGAGGCGCACGTTCCATTCGGCGGCATGAAGGCGACCGGCGTCGGTCTTCGCGAAATGGGCAGCGGCTCGATCGATTTCTACACGGAGCTCAAAGTCGTCTACGTCGATTACACCGGTGGTAAGCGTTCCGGCAATCTATATTAGGAGCCCTATGCCCAAGTACGTCATCGAACGCGACATTCCCGGCGCCGGCGCCTTCTCTGCGGAGGATCTGCGAGGCATCGCCCAGAAATCGAACGACGTTCTGTCAGCGCTCGGTCCGCGGATTCAGTGGGTCCACAGCTACGTCACGGGCGACAGGATCTACTGCATCTACATCGCTCCCAACGAAGAGCTGGTCCGCGAGCACGCGGTCAGAGGCGGCTTCCCGGCCAACCGGATCTCGGAGGTGAAGAACATCTTCGATCCGACGTCGGCTGAAGCCCGGTCAGGCGCCGCAAGCTAGGAGCTCGAGTGTCTCTCCTCATTACCAACGGACGGGTCATCACCGCGACGGACGATTACATCGCTGACGTCTACTGCGACGTCGGGGTCATCACCGCAATCGGCAAGGATCTGCCAGCCCATCGCTTCCAGGCCGACCGGACGATCGACGCCTCCGGCCAGTACGTCATCCCCGGCGGAATCGACGTCCACACCCACCTGAACATGCCGTTCGGCGGCACCACGTCGGCCGACGACTTCGAGTCAGGCACGATCGCCGCGGCCTTCGGCGGGACGACGAGCATCGTCGACTTTGCGATCCAGTATCGCGGACAGACGATGAGGCATGCGCTCGATGACTGGCGAAAGCGCGCCGACGGCAAGGCAGTGATCGACTACGGCTTCCACATGATCGTGACCGAGCTCGAAGATGCCGGGCTCGGCGAGATGGACCGCCTGGTCCGCGACGAGGGGATCACCAGCTTCAAACTGTTCATGGCCTACCCCGGCGTCTTCATGGTCGACGACGCGACCATTTTCAAGGCGCTGCGGCGGACGGGCGAGAACGGCGGCCTGGTCTGCATGCACGCCGAGAACGGCGGCGTCATCGACGAGCTCGTGAAGGAAGCGCTCCGCAAGGGAGAGACGGCGCCGAAGTATCACGCCTTGACCCGACCCCCCACGGCGGAGGGTGAAGCGACCGGCCGCGCGATCGCGCTCGCCGAGATGGCCGGCGTCCCGATCTACATCGTCCACCTGTCGGCGGCGCACGCGCTCGAGAAGGTGAAGCAGGCGCGCGACATGGGTCTGCACGCCTACGCGGAGACGTGTCCGCAGTATCTGTTCCTCTCCTACGACAACTACGAGGAGCCTGGCTTCGAGGGGGCCAAGTATGTGATGTCCCCGCCGTTACGAGAAAAGTGGCACCAGGACGTGCTCTGGAAAGGACTCGCGAAGAACGATCTGCAGGTCATCTCGACCGACCACTGCCCGTTCTGCATGGAAGAACAGAAGGTGCTCGGCAAGGACGACTTCAGCAAGATCCCGAACGGCGCACCCGGCATCGAGACCAGGCTGACGCTCGTGCACGACGGCGGTGTCCGCCCTGGTCGGATCACGATGAACCGCTTCGTGGAGCTGTGTTCGACGACGCCGGCGAAGATGTTTGGATTGTTCCCGCGCAAGGGGACAATCGCCGTCGGCAGCGACGCCGACATGGTCGTGTTCGATCCCAATCGTCCCGCCACGCTGAGCGTTAAGACGCTGCACATGAAGGTGGACTACAACCCGTACGAGGGACGCACCGTGCAGGGCTCACCGACGGCGGTGATCTGCGGCGGCAACGTCGTCGTCGACGGGGACCGGTTCGTCGGCAAGCCGGGCGCTGGACGGTTTCTCACCCGCGGACCTTCGCAGGCGCCGGCAGGGCTTTGATTTGCGGAGCAATCCGCAATCGGCAGTCCGCAATCCGCAGTCCGCAATCGTCTACGACTTCTTCTCCGGGAACAGCGTGACCGTGACGTGATTCGCGGGATTCAGGTACAGCGTCGCCGCGTCCTGGATCATCCTGGATGTGACCTTGTTATAGAGCTCCGTCATGCTGAAGAGCGAATCGATGGGCTCGCCCGACTGGTAGCGCGCCGACAGCTGCGACAGCCAGTAGCCATTCTGTTTGGTGTTGGTCTCGTAGTCGCGGCGTAGCTTTTCCTTGGCGTCCGCGACCTGTTTGTCGGTCGGCCCGCCCGACTTCAACAACTCGACCTGCTGGAAGACCGCCTTCACCAGCTCCTCGGTGCGTTCGGGAGCGCAGCTGAAGTTGACGCTGACCGTGTACTCCTGGGCCGGGATCCGGGTGTAGTTCACGGCGGTGCTGACGCCGTAGGTGCCGCCGAGGTTTTCCCTCAGCGTTTCCTGCAGCCGCGCGCCGAGCACTTCGTTGAGCGCGCTGATCGTTAACCGCTGTTCCTGGGTGTACTTGAAGTCACCCGTGAAGACGATGGTAGCCTGCCCCTTCGGCTCCAGCCCCTTGTCGACTCGCTTCTCGATCACACCACGCGAGTAGCGCAGCCCACTGTCTTTCCAGGATTCCTTGCGCCCGGTGGACGGCAGCGATCCGAGGTAGCGCTCGACCAGCGGCTTGAGCTCCGCCGGGTCGAAGCTCCCGACGAATACGAACGTGACGTCACTCGCATCGGCGAAGCGATCCTTGTAGAAGGCCATGGACTTCTCGAGGTTCATTTTGTCCACGTGATCGAGCGTCGCCGGACGGGCTCGCGGATGATTGCCGCGCAGCGCCAGGGTCAGCGCCTCGCTGAACAGAAATGCGGGGTTCGCCCTCTGCGTCGGCAGGCTCGACTTCATCTGCCCCTGCATGACGCTGAACGCATTCGGATCCGCGCGCGGCTGGGTGAAGCGCAGTTGGATCAACTGGAACATCGTCTCGAGGTCCTTCTTCGACGAGGAGCCGGCCACGCCTTCCTCGTATTCGCCGATGAAGGCGTTCGCGGTTGCGTTCTTGCCCGTCATCTTCTTACGGAGCTCGATCATGCTCAAGCGCCCGATGCCACCGAAGCCCACGACGGCGGAGGCGCTGCTGGCGGGGACGTAATCGGCATCAGGGACCAGCGATGAACCCCCGTGGCTGCTGCCACGGAAGACGATCTCATCTTCCCGGAACGTCGTCGGTTTCAACACCACTCGTACGCCATTGGCCAGCCGCCACTCGGTGATGCCGAACGCCGGCTTGGTGTCGACCTTGACCACCGCACCTGTTGCGGGCAGCGGATCGAGCAGCGGCGCCGCGTCGACGGTATCCACGTAGGCGGTGATCTCCTTGTTCGCGACCGCGGTCAGCACGGCCATCAGCTTCTTCTCGTCCGGGACGGCGAAGCCTTCCTTTTCGGGCGCGCTGACGGTGATCACGCGGCTGCGATCCGGCACCCACTCTTTGGCGAGCGCATTTACTTCGGCCAGCGCGACCTCGGGCAGGAAGCGCTGGTAAACAGCGAACTCATAGGCGATACCGGGGACCGGTTCGCGGTCGGTCACGTGACGGACCAGTTCGCCGGCAATCGCCGCGGCTGGCGTGTTGTCTTTCTCCTTCACCGCCCGCTCCAGCGCGGCCATGATGTTCTGCTTCGTTCGATCCAGCTCTCCCGGGGTGAAGCCGAAACGCGCGACCCGCTCCGTCTCGGTGAACAGCACATCGAGCGTTCGGTCGAAGGCATCTCCCTTCACAGCCGCACTCAGCGTGGACAGCGACTTGGTCCGCACGAACAACCCGCGCCCGCCTCCCGCTCCCGTGAACGGAGCATCAGGTTTCTGGGCGAGCTCGGCGAATCGAGCGCCCAGCATGCTGGTGAACAGACGTTCCACGATCTCCCGCCGGTAAGCACCAACCGTTCGCGGATCGCGGAGCTCCATCTTGCTGTAGACGACGACGCTCGCCGACGGCGCTTCCTTGTCGGTGGCGATGGCAAACAGGGTCCCGGGATGGTCCGGCACCGGATACGTCGGTCGCGGCTTCGGCGCCGTCGCCGCAGGGATCGGTTCGAAGTGGGCCTTAATCATCTTCTCGACCGCCGCCGGATCGAAGTCACCCACCGCCACCACGGTCATGAGATCCGGGCGGTACCAGTCCTGGTAGAACCGGGTCAGCCGCTCGTGCTTGAAGTTGTCGATGACGTCCATGGTCCCGATCGGGATCCGCTCGGCGTATCGGGAGCCTTTCAGCATGACGGGGAGCTGCTTGTCCTGCATGCGCGCGCCCGCACCCCGCCGAATGCGCCATTCTTCCCTGATGACGCCCCGCTCTTTATCGATCTCCGCAGGATCGAACGTCTGCCCGTGCGCCCAGTCCTCGAGGATCAGGAAGGACCGGTCGAGGACCTCGGGCTTCTCGGTCGGGACCTGCAGCATGTAGACGGTCTCGTCGAAGCTGGTCGACGCATTCACGCTGGGCCCGAACCGCATCCCCAGCGACTCGAGAAAGGCGACCGTCTCCTGCTTGGGAAAGTGCTTCGTGCCGTTGAAGGCCATGTGCTCGACGAAATGCGCGAGTCCGAGCTGGTCGTTCTCTTCCACGATCGAGCCGACATCGACCACCAGGCGCAGTTCCGCGCGCTTCTCGGGACGCTTCGTCGTACGGATGAAATAGCGGAGGCCGTTCTGGAACCGCCCCGCCGTGATCGCCGGATCGAGCGGGATCTGCTGGTCCAGCGCGGCGGCGGCGGGGGATGCGGAAGTGGGCTGCTGATGCGCGGCCGCACTACCGATCGCCGCCACCATGGCGACGCTGCCGAACGCCAACTGGGAAAGGGTGCGAAGTCGCATGACGCCTCCACGAGACCGATGGCCGCCGAACGTGGGGTAGAGGTCGGGATTATACAATGCGCGCCATGACACCATTGCCGACGCGGAACCAGGTCGAGCATGCTGACGGCCGCGTCGAATTGACCGACCTGTCCCGCGTGGAACGTAGCCCTCTCTACAACGAGGACCTCGCACCGGTCCCGATCTCCCGGCGCACGTGGACGACTTACAACTACGCCGCGCTCTGGATCAGCATGGCGCATTGCATCCCGACCTACATGCTGTCAGCCGGCCTGATGGCCGCCGGCATGAGCTGGGGACAGGCGCTCTTCACCGTCGCCCTCGGCAACACCATCGTCCTCGTCCCGATCCTCCTCAACTCGCATCCCGGGACGAAGTACGGCATCCCCTTCCCGGTCTACGCTCGCGCCGCCTACGGAACGCTCGGCTCTAACGTGCCGGCGCTGATGCGCGCCCTCGTCGCGTGCGGCTGGTTCGGCATTCAGGCGTGGATCGGCGGCGAAGCGCTGCACACGTTCTTCACCAGCGTCATCCCTGGATGGCCGGCACTGCTCGGCGCCGGCTTCGAGGGGCACACGACGACGGAGTGGATCTCGTTCCTGCTGTTCTGGGGACTGAATATCGGAATCATCTACAAGGGCATGGATCTGCTGCGCGCGGTGGAGAACTGGGCCGCACCCTTCGTCCTGATCATGACCGGGCTACTGCTCGCCTGGGCGGTCACCGAGGCGGATGGTCTCGGGCCGCTACTGTCTCAGCCCGGGAAGTTCCGGACGAGGGGAGAGTTCATGCCGATCTTCATCCCGTCGCTGACGGCGATGGTCGGCTACTGGGCCACGTTGTCGCTGAACATGCCGGACTTCACCCGGTTCGGCCGCAGTCAACGGGAGCAGGTCATCGGCCAGACAGTCGCGCTGCCCACGACGATGTTCGTCTTCGCGGCGATGGGTGTGCTGATCACGAGTGCGACCACCATCATCTACGGCGAGGTGATCTGGGACCCGATCAAGTTGATCGGCAGATTCAGCTCCCCTCTCGTGATCGCGATCTCGATGTTCACGGCGGTCGTCGCGACACTCGCGGTGAACATCGCCGCCAACGTGGTGTCGCCGGCGAACGATTTCGCCAACGCGTTCCCGAAGGCGATCAACTTCAAGACCGGCGGCCTGATTACCGGCGTTCTCGGGATCGTGATCATGCCCTGGAAGCTGCTCGCGGATCCCTCGGGCTACATCTTCAACTGGCTGGTCGGCTACTCAGGTGGGCTCGGCTCCATCGCCGGCGTGTTGATCGCGGACTACTGGATCCTGCGGCGCCGGGAACTCGCCCTCGAGGACCTCTATGTCGTCGGCGGGCGGTACGGCGCGTGGAACGTTCCCGGGATCGCGGCGACGCTGGCCGGCTGCGCAATCGCCTGGGTCGGCCTCGTCTACGAGCCGCTCCGGCCCCTGTTCGACTACGCATGGTTCATCGGCTTCGCGGTCGCCGGGGGGGCCTACCTCTTGCTCGCCCGCCGCACCGCGACTTAACGTAGAGGCATGTGCAGGAACATCAAGACGCTGGCGAACTTCGCCCCGCCGGCGACCGACGACGAGATCCGCGCGTCGGCGCTGCAATTCGTCCGCAAGCTCAGCGGCACCAATCGTCCGTCCAAGGCGAACGAGGAGGCGTTCAACCGCGCGGTTGAAGACGTGACGGAAGCGGCGCAACGCCTGATTGTGTCGCTCAAGACCTCTACCCCCCCGCGTAATCGCGAGGAAGAAGCGCAAAAGGCGCAGGAACGGTCCAAGGCGAGATTCGCGTGACACGGGGCCGGGGTGCGGGATGCGGGATGCGGGATGCGGGATGCGGGATGCGAAGCCCGAAGCTGAAAGCTGAGAGCTGAGAGCTCCCTATGCCGCCGGCCGTTCGATCCGATCGCGGAGACTGGCGAGGGCCGAGCTGATCTCCGTCAGCTCCGCGTCCACCTCTTTCAGCTTGTCCCCCTCGGACCGGATGAAGCGGCTGTAAGGGGCGATGCTTTCACGGATCCGGTCCCCACTCCGCCTGATCTCGGTGGAGAACTGGTTGCGCAGCGCTTCGGAGAGGCGGGCCCGCACATCGCTGATCTTGGCGCGCATCTCGTCTTTCGCCTTCTGGCGCTTGGCGGGCAGGATGAAGAACCCGATCGCCGCAACAAATGACGCGAGGAGGATTCCCGTAAAGTCCGCGGCCACCGTGCTGGCGGCAAAGGTGATGATTGCGCCAAGCCCGAGCGCCGTTGCGCCGGCAGCCGCCGCTGCCGCTACGGCGTTCCGTGCATTGTCGGCGAGCTGCTGCGCCTCCCGCTTCTGGTCGTAGGACTCCACCACCCGCTGCGCCTCACGACCGACGGCATCGATCATCCGGGTCCGATCGTAGTGGAACTGACCTGAATCTTCGCCGACGATCCTGCTCTGATACTGCCGCTTCCGCTCCGCCAGGTGCGTTGTCACGGCCTGCCACTGGCGGAGATCGACCGAGACCAGCCAGTCGACCAGCTCGCCAACCTTCTTCTCGATCTGCTGGGGGGTATCGGCGACCACCTGCTGCTCGAAACCCTGCTGGATGCGGCTGCGGTTCAGCAGGTCCATGACCCGGCCGATGCGGATGGTCTCGTCGAAGTAATCCTGCCCACGCCGCTCCATCTCGAGCAGGATCTTGTCGATGTCGGTCATGCGAAACTCGAAATCGCGCATCAGGTCCCGCTGATACACGGTGAGCTGCCCCTCCACCTCTTCGAGGGTGGCGAAATCCTCTTTCAGCAGCCCGAGACGTTCCCGGACGATCCCCCCGTGCCGTTCAGTCAGCGCGGTAGCAACGCCAAGGGGATTCAGCAGCTTGAGATGGACGCGGCCCGGGGCGTCGAGTGTCGAAGCGATATAGCGCTCCAGCGCGTCGAAACCGCTGGCCGCCCATGTCGACGGGTCCCCCTGCTTGGCTTTGAGCGCCAGTCTCGCACTGACGGGGAAGATCTCAGGACTGAAACCAAGCAGCGTGCGCGCGCTGTCGGCGACGAACGTACGCACCTGTTCCAGTTCGCGTGCGTCCGAGAGGATGTCGACTTTGTTGATGACGATCACCACCTTCTTACCCCACCCACGGATCTGCTCGAGAAACAGGCGCTCGGTCTCGGTGAAGGGTCGATCGGCGGATGTCACGAACAACACCAGGTCGGACCGGGGCACGAATTGCGACGTGATGGCTTCGTGTTCGCGGATGATGGCGTTGGTGCCCGGTGTGTCGACGATATGAATGTCCCGCAGGATGGGTGCAGGGGCGGTAATGATGTGGAGCGCGTTCTCTTTCACCTGGCGCGACGGCGTCTCGCCGTACTGGAGCACGTTGATCTGGGCAGTGGTCGGCGTGACCCCTTCCTCGGCCACCCGCGCGCCGACGAGCGCATTGATGAACGCGCTCTTGCCAGCGTTGAACTCGCCGACGATGACGAGAAGAAAGAGCTCGTCGAGCTGATGGATGGACAGTTCGAGCGCCGACTGGTGGTCGGGGGAGGCATCGAACTTGACGAGCGCGAGCTGAAGCCGGGAGAGGACCCGGCGCTCCTCCTTCAGCAGCTCGTCCTGGGCCGGTGCGAGGATCTTCGTCAGCATTCGGGCAGAATACCCGCAAAAGCGGGGCCGTCCACCCTATACCGACGGGCTACACGCCAGCCGTGTGCCGGGCGACATCTTTGGCCTCGCGCCGCCCCGGACGATGGGCCGCCCAGTTGGTGTGCGGCTTCTGATTTTCGACGATCCAGCCATAGACGAGCTCACCGTAGCTCCGCCAGCGCATCTGCTTCTTGTCGTAGAACGGCCGCAGCGCGCGCTGCAGCTCGGGCAGGCGGTAAAAAGGCACGCCGGGGAAGTAGTGGTGCTCGAGATGGTAGTTGGAGTTCAGGAAGGCGAAGTCCCAGAACCAGCTGCCCCGCATCAGCGTGCCCCACTTGGCCGGATCCTCGGGGTCGATGTCGTAGTGCTGCCCCAGGCGATTGAGGGTGAACGCCACTGGAAACACGAAGAAGACCGGGACGATGCTGGTCCGGAGTGCCGCGTAGAAACCGAAGAAGTACCAGAGCAGCGCCAGCGCCGCAAGATGGGCCGTGACCGACAGCTGACGCTCGAAAGCGATCCGCTTCCGCAGCGCTTCAGGATAGGTCGAGGCCTCGAGCCGGGCGGCGCGGAAATAGATCGGGAACAGCGCCGGCGTGCAGTACAGGAGCTTGTACCAGCGGGCGTTCGTCTTCGGCGACAGGTGTGCCCTCTTCGGATCGTCGTCGTCCGATCCCAGCTCGGCGTGATGATCGAGGTGCCACCGGGTGAACTGGCTGGCCGAGATCCCGCTCGGGATGGCGTAGAGAAACCCCAGCATCCGCTCGGCCAGAGCATGCCGGCGCTCGAAGACCGCGTGGTGAACGACCTCGTGCAACAGGACCGTGAAGTTGAAGATCGTGAAGCCCTGGACGACGGCGAGTGGGATCCAGAGCAGGGGGTTGTCGAACGTGACGAGCGCCCAGGTTCCCAGGGCAAGGATCCCGAACTGACGAGCTGCAGTCAGCAGGTGGCGCGCCGCGGACTTCCGGTGCAGCTGCCGCATCTGCTCACGGGAGAACGCCGCGCCAAGCTCAGCCCTTAAAGCAACCGCGTGCCGAGAGTAATAGTGGTCTTTCACTGGCTGCTTCGATTGTAACAGGGCGGGAGGGGCTTGGTACTTGGTGCTGGGTGCTCGGTGCTATCAACGCTGTGGAGCAGGCCTTTCAGGCCTGCCAATGCTCAATTCCGTCCGGCTCGCGTCAGCGCGACCCCGATGAGCACGGCGCTCGCGCCGGCCAGGCGGGTGGCGGTCAGGCCTTCACCGAGGAAGACGACCGCGGTCAGCATCGCGACGATCGGCACCAGGTTCGAATAGACCGACGTCCGGGCGCTGCCTATCTCGCGAACCGCCATGTACCAGATGGTGTACGCGACACACAGAGCGAACAGTGCCGAGTACACGACCGCGATCCAGGTCCCTCTGCTCAACGCGTTCCAGTCGGTCGCGCGGATCGTGCCGGTCATGAGCGGCACGTAGATGGCCGTGCCGATGGCCATCGAGAGCCCGGTGACCCCCACCGGCGAGTGTCGCAGCATCAACTGCCGCGCGCCAAGTGTGTAGACCGCCCAGCAGCAGACCGCCACGAACATCATCGCATCGCCGGCGAAACTGGCGCCGCCGTTCGGTGCGCCGTGTCCGACGACGAGATAGATGCCGGCCATCGACAGCGCCGCGCCGAACCAGTGCAGACGCCCGATCCGGTCCTGGCCGAGGGCTGCGGTCATGAGCGCGATCAGGACCGGGGTCGCGGCCAGCATGAGCGAGCTGTTGGCGACGCTCGTCCGGGCCAGCCCTCCGATGAAAAAATACTGGTAGCCGGCGTGACCGACGAGCCCGAGGCCGGCCAACGCGGCCCAATCGCGCGGCGTGATCGGCTCGGGGGTGAGAAAAATGCCCTCGAGGCCTCCAGGAGCGCCTGGTCGAGCGCCGCGCCTGAGGCTCCGGACCCGAACGCCCACGATGATGACCAGGAAGACGGCGGAGCCCAGAGCCATCCGCGCCGCGTTGAAGGCCTGCGCGTCGACCTCCACGAACGCGCGTTTGACGATCGAGTAGTTCGTGCCCCAGATGACGGTCATCAGGAGCAGCAGGAGGTCGGTGGACGTGAAACGGCGGGATGGCACGGAGGGACGGTACTGCGACAGGGAGGAGCCGGGAGGCGCCTCCCTGTCTTTGGACTGCCTGCTGCAAGGCGCAGCAGCGCGCTTACGCGCCGCCGCCGCCGAACGGGTACAGGAAGAACAGGATGAGCGAAATCAGCAGCACGTAAATCGCCAGCGACTCGATCAGAACGAGACCGAGCAGCAGCGAGCCGCGAATGTCGCCGGCCGCGCCGGGATTCCTGGCAATCGCCTCTGCCGCGGAGCTGACGGCCCGGCCCTGCGCCAGGGCGGCGAGGCCGGCGGCAAACGCCAGCGCGAAGCCTGCGGTGATGACCGACCACTTGGCCACGTCGGGGTTGATCGTCGCGGCCCCGCGCTGCACGTCCTGCGCGTACACGGGAGCGAAGAACGCGCCCGCAGCGAGCACGAGAACGGTTGTCAGAACTGAACGTTTACTCACGATCCCAGCCTCCTCTTAACGACTACTCAGTGAACAATATCAATCTGATGCGATTCGCGATCACGCTGCTGCCGGCGCCTGGTGCCGGTGCGGCGCGTCGCGGCCGTGCTCGTCGTGGTGATGCTCCACCGCAACGGCTCCCTGCAGGTAGATGATCGACAGCAGCATGAAGATGAAGGCCTGCAGGCCCCCGGTCACGAGGCCGAGCATCATCATCGGCAACGGGATCAGGAATGGAATGATGCTGAAGAGGATCGCGATGACCAGCTCTTCCCCGAAGATGTTGCCGAACAGCCGGAGCGACAACGACATCACCCGCGATAGATGACTGATCAACTCGATCGGCAGCATGATCGGCGCGAGCAGCAGCGGCGCTCCCGGTGGCGCGGCAAAGTGCAGCAGGTAGGCGCCAAGACCCTGGGCCTTGATCCCCTGGTAATGGTAGTAAACCCAGATGGTGAGCGCGCAACCCAGCGTCACGTTGATGCTGCTGGTCGGCGCCATCAGCCCAGGGATCAGGCCCATGTAATTCCCAAGCAGAATGAACAGCCCGAGGGTCGCGATCAGGGGCAGAAACCGGGCGCCGGACGGCCCGATCCACTCTTCCAGCAGGCCGACCACGGCGCGGATCCCGTCCTCGAGCAGGATCTGGAACTTGCCGGGATTCTCCACGCTGAGCCGGGTACGGACGATCAGGCCCACTGTCGTGATGGCGACGGTGATCAGCCCGATCATGACCATGAAATTCGGGATGGGCGCGGCCGGCTTCTCGAACTCATACCCGATCGCCTCGCCCGCGGCGAGGACAACCGGGCCGAGCACGGCGTTCACCGCGTCGACGATCAGCAGAGGGTGTTCGAGTGATGCTGCCATTCAGACTCTCGCCGTCCCGGCCACCGCCAGGGCGACATCACGGCGTTTTCTTCGATCGAAGGCGGACCGCTTCGACGGACGCAGCCGCGGTAACTGATGATGCGCCAATCAGCAGCCCGATGGGGTGCAGGCGCAAACGCGCAATCATAACGTACGCAAGAAAACCGAGTAAAGCGTAGCGGAAGACCAGTTTCAGCAGACTCAGGGCCACCGTGCGTCGCGACGAAATACCACCCGAGGCCGCCTTCACGATGACCGACACGCCGCTGCCGATCGTGGAGAAGCTGATTCCGATCAGCACACCGCCCCCGAGCACCCCGGCCGCCATGGCGGGCCCCGCCGCCACCAGGGTGACCGCCGCCAGACCCAGGCAGATGACCACCGCTGCGCCCCCGATACGCCGGACGAGCGGATCGGCGTCCACCTACTTGAGAAAGCGTCCCGCGGTGCGGTAGACGTTGAGGATGCCGGCGACGACGCCGAAGACGAAGCCAAGCAGGAAGACCCAGCCACCCAGGTCGAACCGGTTCATCAGGAAATAGCCGGCGCCGGCCCCGATCACGACGGCGAGCACAAAGGAGATTCCAACGGTACTCAGGGCGCCGATCGTCCGCACGGTATCGGCAACGCCGGGCTGTTTGGGAGGGCCCTCGTTCACCGCCGGAGTATACTCGCTCAAGAGGCTCCCCAATGAAAAACACCCTGTATTCGCTTGCGCTTAGCGTGATTGCGACCACCTCGCTCGCGGGCCAGGCGCAACGTCCTCCGCAGGCGAGCGACGCCCGAACGCGCGACATCTATGTCAGCGTCGTCGACTCCCGGGGGATGGCCGCAACCGGCTTGACGGCGGCTGACTTCCGCGTCCGCGAGGACGGCGTGAATCGCGAAGTCCTTCGCGCCGTGCCCGCCGACGAACCGCTGGACGTCGTGGTGCTGGTCGATGACAGTCAGGCGGCGACCACTGCGATCCCGCAGCTGCGCGACGGCGTGAACCAGTTCATCGATCGACTCCAGGGCAAAGCGGCGATCGGCATCGTGACGATTGGCGAGCGGCCGACATCGGTCGCCGAGCGGTCGACTGACGTTGCCGCATTAAAAAAGGGCGCGACCAGGATCTTCGCCCGTCCGGGATCGGGCGCCTACCTTCTCGAGGGAATCATGGAAGTCAGCCGCGGACTGCAGAAGCGCTCCGTGACGCGTCCGGTCATCGTCGCCCTCACCATGGAAGGTGTCGAGTTCAGCAACTCCCAGTACGAGCGCGTGCTGAGCGATCTCCACGCAAGCGGCGCGACGCTGCACGTGCTGTCCATCGGCACTCCCTCGGGAGCGACGTCCGACGAGATTCGCAACAAGAACGTGGTGGTCGCGCGGGGCACCGAAGAAACCGGCGGCCGCCGCGAGCAGTTGCTGTCCGAAATGGCCATACCGGATGCCTTGACGGAGCTCGCCGGTGAGCTCCTGAATCAGTACGTCGTCACCTACGGACGGCCTGATGCGCTGATCCCTCCGGACAAGGTCCAGGTGTCGGTCAGTAAATCCGGACTGACGGCGAGAGCCCGCACTCGTCTCGCCGCGAAGTAGGCCATGCGCAGCGTCATCGCCGCCGCCGTTGCCGCCTGTCTGGGGGTGGTGCCGGCCGCGCAGCAGACCCAGCAGCCAACCGCGCCTCAGCCGCCGAAACTACGGTCCGGCGTGGAGCTCGTTTCACTCAATGTGTCGGTGACCGACAGCGGCAGCAAGTACATTACCGACCTCGAGGCCGGCGACTTCGAGGTCTTCGAGGACGGCGCCAAGCAGAACGTCACATTCTTCTCGCGAAAGCAGCAGCCGATCGCGCTCGCCATCCTGCTCGATACCAGCAACAGCATGGAAGAACGGATGGCCACCGCGCAGGAAGCGGCGGTCGGCTTCGCCAGACGGCTGCAGCCCGACGACGTCGCACAGGTGATCGAATTCAGCAGCCAGGTACGGATCATTCAGGACTTCACGAATGACGCCGGCTCCCTCGAGCGCGCGATCCGGAGTACCAACGCCGATGGATCGACAGCGCTGTACAACGCGATCTACATCTCTCTCAAGGAGTTGCGGAAGATCAAGGCCAGGACCGAGGACGAGATCCGCCGGCAGTCGATCGTCGTGTTATCGGACGGCGATGACACCTCGAGCCTGCTGCCGTACGAAGAGGTGCTCGATCTCGCCAAGCGGTCCGAAACCGCGATCTATACCATCGGTTTGCGCGAGCAGCGGGAAGGCGTGCGCGCGAATTTCAAAGAAGCCGAGTATGTCCTGAAGCAACTCGCGCAGGAGACGGGCGGACGTTCGTTCTTCCCGACCACGGTGCACGAGCTGCCAAAGATCTACGAACAGATCTCGCAGGAGCTGTCAACGCTGTATTCAGTCGCCTATTCATCACGGAATCCGTCACGCAACGGCGCCTGGCGCCGGATCGTCGTGCGGATCAACCGTCCGGGTCTGCTCGCCCGCACGCGGCAGGGCTACTACGGGCCCAAGACTCCCTGAGATGCGGCTCATTCCCCTCGTGTGCTACGCCGCGGCCGCGGCCGCGTACGGGGGGCATTTTGCCTGGCGCGATGCGCGTGTCGGCCGGTTCGCCACCGCGCTGCTGGGCGGAGGACTGCTCGCGCACACGTTCCTGATCGGGATGCAGACGGTGCAGGCCGGTCACGCTCCGCTGGTGGGCACCACCGCCGCAATTTCGGCTTTCGTCTGGTTGCTCGGTCTCGCCTACCTCTACGTCGAGCTCACGTCCGAAGAGCGCTCGATGGGGGTCTTCGTGACCGTGCTCCTTGTGATGCTCGGTATCATTCCGGCACTCGATGCGGAGATCAGCCGCCGGCCGCCGGTGCTGCAGAGTCCGCTCTTCACCGTGCATGTCATGACGATGCTGTTCGCCTATGCGAGCTTTGCGCTGGCGGGTGTGCTGGGCGTAACGTACGTGCTGATGTTCAAGGAGATCAAGGCCAAGCACCTGGGATTTTTTTACACCCGGCTGCCGTCCCTGCGTGTCCTGGACGTCATGAATGGACGGGCGATCGCCGTGGGCTGGGTCTTCCTGACCATCGGCGTGGTGGTCGGAGGTATCTGGGCGATGCAGGTTCAGGGTTCCCAGGACCCGCGCGCGCAGGCAATGTCGCTCGGAGACCCGAAGATTCTCGTGGCCGTCCTCAGCTGGTGTCTCTATTCGTTTGCGCTCTATGCCCGCCGGGTTATCGGCTGGGGCGGCCGCCGCGCGGCGTGGCTCTCCGCGATCGGGTTCGCCCTCGTGCTGCTGAACTTCGTGCCCGTCGGATATTTTCTCACCAGGAGCCATAACTTTTGACCATGCGGCTTTTCGCCGTCGGGTTGAGCCACCGGACGGCGCCGATCGAACTGCGCGAGCAGGTGGATTTTTCGCGTGCCGGCGTGTGCGCGGCCCTCGAGAGGCTCGCCGCCAGGAACATCGCCCGCGAGATAGCGGTGCTGTCGACGTGCAATCGCGCGGAGGTCTACGTCGCGGCTGACGCGGACCGGGCCGTCGACGGGATTTTCTCGTTCTTCGCGGAGTATCACGGTGTCGCTCCGGACGACCTCGCACCGCACCTGTACGTGCATCACGGCGCTGACGTCGCACGCCACCTGTTTCGCGTGGCGGCCGGTCTGGACTCCCTGGTCGTGGGCGAGCCGCAGATCCTGGGCCAGGTGAAATCTGCCTATACCGTCGCGAGCGAGGGACACTTCACCGGAACCGTGCTCAACCGCCTGTTTCACGTGGCGTTCGCCGCGGGAAAGCGCGTGCGGGCGGAGACGGGCCTCGGCGAGGGCGCGGTCTCGGTGAGTTACGCCGCGATCGCACTCGCGAGAAAGATCTTCGGCGACCTCGAGGGCCTGCGCGTGCTGATCCTCGGCGCCGGTGAGATGGCCACGCTCACGGGCGTCCACCTGCGAGCCCAGAAGGTGCGGCATATCACCGTCGGCAGCCGCACCCGGGGGGCGGCAGAGAGCCTCGCGGCGCACATCGCCGCGGAGGTCGTCGACTGGAGCGAGCTGGAAGGCGCCATCGAAGCGGCCGACATCGTCGTGACGGCGACCGGCGCGCCTTCCGCGATCCTGACGCGTGCCGGCATCGGACGAGCGATGAAGTCGCGCCGCGAACGGGCCCTGTTCATCATCGACATCGCCGTGCCCAGGGATGTCGAGGCGACGGCCGGTGCACTCGAGCAGGTGTTTCTGTACAACATCGATGATCTCCAGGGCATCGTGAAAGAGAATCTGGCGCGGCGCGCGGGCGAGCTGGAGCGCGCCGACGCGATCATCGATACAGAAGCCACGAAGTTCGCGGCCTGGCTCCAGTCTCGCGAAATTATCCCGACGGTCGTGGCATTGCGCGAACGGTTCGAGGCGATTCGGCGGGCGGAGCTGCAGCGGCTGCAGCCGAAGCTCAACGGCTTGCCCCCGGAAGCGCAGGCCCAGGTCGACCACATAACCCGGCTGATCGTGGAGAAGCTGTTGCTGGCGCCCACCGAGCAGCTGAAAGCGGTCAGCGACAATTCGCTCGCGGCCTCCTACTCCGACGCCCTCAACCGGTTGTTCAGCCTGCCTTCGCCGGACCGCAGTGACGCCGACGAACCGACGGCCTCCAAGCCGACCGGGTCGTGACCGTTCTGAGGATCGGCACACGCGGCAGCGCGCTGGCGCTCTGGCAGGCCCGGGCGCTCGCGGTGGCGCTCGAGCCTTCCGGGATGCGCACGGAGCTCGTGACGATCAGCACCAGAGGGGATCGCACCCAGGATGTGCCGCTCGCCGCCATGGGCGGCAAGGGGGTATTCGTCAAGGAGATCCATGATGCGCTGCTCGACGGAGACATCGACGTCGCGGTCCACAGCGCGAAGGACATGGCCGCGATGCCACCGGACGGCGTGACGATCGCGGCCGTCCTCCCCCGCGAGGACCCGCGCGACGCCCTGGTGCTCACGATCGTGCCGGGGGCGAAGGCCTCCGGTAGTGCCGTTCTGAGCCCTGGCGCCGTCATCGGAACGGGCAGCCCGCGGCGGATCGCGCAACTGCGCAGGATTTTTCCGGGGGCCCGCTTCGAGCCGATCCGCGGTAACGTTGACACACGACTTCGCAAGCTGGACGCGGGAGACGTGACCGCCCTGGTGCTCGCGTGTGCCGGACTTCGACGCCTCGGCCTTGCGGAACGGATAAGCGTACCGCTTGCGACCACCGATTGTGTCCCTGCGCCGGGCCAGGGCACCATCGCGGTTGAGGCCCGGGCGGATGACTGCGCAATCATCGAGTTGCTGGCGACCCTAAGCGATCCGGCGTCGCGAATCGCGCTGGCCGCGGAGCAGGCGCTGGTCGCGGAGCTCGGAGGCGGATGTCAGCTGCCGCTGGGCGCGTTCGCAGAAATACACGGCGCGGAACTGTCGATTCGTGCTGTCGCCGCCTCGATTGGCGGCACGGCGTTCCTCGAGAGCGGGATCACGGGTAGCCCGAACAATCCAGTAGAGGCCGGAAAACGCCTGGCGCGGGAGCTCGCGTCGCGCGGCGCCCGCGAGTTGCTGAACACATGACACACCCCTGCGTTTTCATCGTCGGCGCCGGTCCGGGGGACCCATCGCTGATCAGCGTCCGCGGGCGACGCCTGCTCGAGAATGCGGACGTGGTCGTGTACGACCACCAGGTGTTGCAGGCGATGCTGCAACTGGCGCGGGCCGACGCCGAGCGGATCGACGTGGGCCCGGCCGCGCCTCGTCCCATGGACCAGGAGGCGATCAGCATCCTCCTGGCCGAGAAGGTGCGTGACGGCAAGTCGGTTGTGCGCTTGAAGTGGGGCGACCCGTTCGTCTTCGACAGCGGCGGCAAGGAAGCACTGCTTCTTCGCGAGCAGGGCATTCCGTTCGAGATCGTGCCCGGCATCCCCGCCGCCATCGGTGGCGCGGCCTACGCAGGCATCCCGCTCACCTATCCTGGCACCGACGACGTGCTGGCGTTCGTGCGCGGACATGAGGGGGAATCCGACGAGGCCCCCAACGTGAACTGGAATGGGCTCGCGGCGCTTGGCGGCACCATCGTCTGCTACGCCGGGGCGCGCCAGATCGGCCCGATCGCCGAGAAGCTCGTCGCGCACGGCCGGCCGGATGACGAGCCTGCAGCCCTGGTCTACAAGGCAACGACCGCCGCCCAGCAGACGGTGACCGGGACGCTCGGCAGCATTGCCGCCGGGGCACACGTCGACGCGCCGGCGCTGTTCGTGATCGGGCGCGTGGCCGCGCTTCGCGAGCATCTGCGCTGGTTCGACGACCGGCCGCTGTTCGGGCGGCGCATCGTGGTCACGCGCTCGCGCGAGCAGGCGGGGGAGCTGATGGAAATGCTCGAAGAACGCGGCGCCGAGGCGATCGCGGCCCCGACGATCCGGATCGCGGCGCCTGACGATGACGGCCCACTCGATCAGGCCGTGGCGGCGGTGTCATCCTTCGACTGGATCATCTTCACGAGCAGTAACGCTGTCGACAGCTTCATGACCCGGCTCACGGCGGCAGCCGATGTGCGGGAGCTGAAGGGGGTCAGGATCTGCACCGTGGGGCCGTCGACCGCCTCCCGGCTTCTGCGATACGGCATCCGCGCCGACCTCATGCCGGCGGAGTACCGCGCCGACGCGTTGATGGACACCCTGCGAACCGCCGGCCCGCTGCGCGGCAAGCGCGTGCTTCTCCCTCGGGCAGACATCAGCCGCGACGGCCTCGTCGACGCGCTGCGGCAGGCGGGCGTGGAGGTCGTGGACGTGGCTGCCTATCGCACCACCCTCGCGCAGAGCGATGCTTCAGGCGGCCGCGACATCTACCGCATGCTGCTCGATGGCGAGATCGACGCCGTGACATTCACCAGCGCCTCGACCGTCGTGAACTTCGCGCAGATTCACGGGCCGGAACAGGCGGCCGACCTCCTCCGCGGCACGGTGGTGGCGTCGATCGGTCCGGTGACGGCGCAAGCCGCTCAGCAGCTGGGCATCGTCACTACGGTCCAACCGGAGCGCTACACCATCCCCGATCTGGTGGACGCGCTCGTCGAACACTTCCGCGAAAGGCCGAGAACCTGAGAGAAGTTGAGAAAAGGATCAGGGATTAGTGATTAAGGATTAAGGATTCATAACGAGCGTGAAACCTCTCGATCTTCCCAACCGCCCGCGCCGGCTCCGGCGAAACGCCGTCATCCGCGGGCTGGTTCGCGAAACGCGTCTGGCGCCGGAGATGCTCGTCTATCCACTCTTCGTCTGCACCGGCGAGGCGCCGCGCCGTGAGGTGGGGTCGATGCCCGGTGTCTACCAGCTTTCCGTCGATGAGGCGGTCAAGGAAGCGCGCGCGGCATGCGCGGATGGCGTCCCCGGTGTCCTGCTCTTCGGCTTGCCGGACGCGAAGGATGACGCGGGAGCGGCCGCCTGCGATCCCGCGGGACCGGTGCCATCAGCCGTCCGCGCCCTGAAGCGCGAGCTGCCGGGGCTGCTCGTGATCACGGACGTTTGCCTGTGCGAGTACACGTCGCACGGGCATTGCGGCTTGCTCGACGGGGAGACGATCCTCAACGATGCGACCGTCGAGCAGCTTGCCCGCGTGGCGCTCTCGCACGCAGAGGCCGGCGCCGATATCGTCGCCCCTTCCGACATGATGGACGGCCGAGTGGGCCGGATCCGCAGCACGCTGGACGACGCCGGTTTCACCGACGTCGCGATCATGTCCTATTCGGCGAAGTATTGTTCCGCGTTCTACGGGCCGTTCCGCGAAGCGGCGGGATCCGCCCCCGTGTTCGGCGATCGCCGGTCGCACCAGATGGATCCGGCGAACGTCGAAGAGGCGCTGCGCGAAGTGGCGTTGGACCTCGAAGAAGGGGCCGATATCGTGATGGTCAAGCCGGCGCTCGCGTATCTCGACGTCATCGCCCGGGTAAAAGCGGAGTTCGGCGTCCCGACGGCCGCGTATCAGGTCAGCGGCGAATACGCCATGCTGAAAGCAGCGGCGGCGAACGGGTGGATCGACGAGCCGCGCGCGATGATGGAGACGCTGACGTCGATTCACCGCGCCGGAGCGGACATCATCATCACGTATTACGCCCGGGATGCTGCACGGGTGTTGAGCGGATCCGCAACCGCGGGTGGACTCGACGGTCGAGCCTTGTGAACGCATCAGGTACTCTTCTCTGGATGATCCCGGCAGGATCACTGACCTCTTTTAACGATCAACCCGACTGTTCAGTTATTGATGTGACTGCGATCGATGCCGTCAGCTCGCATCTTCGGCGAGCCCCCTACCTGCGGGGAGGTCCTTCCGCAGGCTTGAAATCAAACTTGCCCTTACCCTCCTGATAGAACACGCAATCGCTTCCGGCGCGGCAGCCACTCACGTGCACCCAGTTGGCGGGCATCATCACGATCGACCCTGGGCCGAAGTCCCTGGCGGATGCTGCGTCCGCCCCGGTGTACCAGACGCCGCTGATGATCACGTTCTTGAGTTCGCTGCTGTGTGTGTGCAGCGGGTTGTCACTTCCGCGCGGGACCTTCCGCATCTGCGTGTACTCCCCGTTCTGGGGGTCACCGGACAGCACCGCGAACTGCATGCCGTTCCTCTCGGGGAGCTCGGTCCACTTCAGATCCGTGAACGACACCATTAGCGGCGCCTGGCCGCCGTCCTTCCGCACCCCTTGATCGGGGAGGACCGGGGTCCAAAGACACACCGCAGCCAGCGTTACGAAGAATCGGTTCATTTGTAGGCCTCCTTAACATGATCGCGCACCGCCCGCCGTCGGCTGCAGCCGTGTGAGCCCGTGCTCCAAGCTCGCGTGGCTATGCGTGAACCAGGAACGCTAGCGTACCTGCGACCAGTGCGCCCAAGGAGCCGCCAGCTATCCAACGCACGAAACTCCATTTGGGGCTGGGTGGTGAAACCGTGAAAACCACGCCCACAGCGGCCCACATGATGAAGAACGCCAAGCCTACCGATACCGCCGGCGATACCCGCTCCGCCAGAACATGAGCCAGCGGTGGACCACAGAACCCGCCAATGAAGCACGGCCACCAGCGCCACATTGAGTCGCGTCCGGTCGATCGGATCGGTTCTTCAGCCATGGATTCCTTTGGTCCTCATCCGGCTAACGTATAGCAACCCGCAGGGCGAGCGCTCTAAAGCATGTTTCACCGAGGACAAGGAGCCGCGCAAGCCCCTTTGCCGCAGCAAATTTACTGGAATTCCTCCGCAGCGCCACTGACTGGATTCGGCCGCATTCGTAGTCGGATACGCCGCAGGCGCGCGCTCGAACCCCACTGGGCCCTCACCCGTGTCAGCACGCGCGCGAGACGATCGCGATGGCCATGAATCTGGCGGCGACAGGGAAGGCGTGGTGAGCAGCGCCTCGCCCAACGTCATCGACGGCACGCTGCACATGAAGCCAGCGAAATTCAGGACGCCGGCCCACACGAGCCCGGTCACCGCCAGCACCGACGCTCCGATCACGCGCCTCAAGCGAGCACCGCCGTCCACAACACGGTCACCAGCAGCGCAGTGATTCCCGCGACGAAATACAGGCCGGTGATCCCCACGGCCTTCATCAGCACCCGCGGCCAGCTCTCCCGATAGACGGCCCGGAACGCGAGCAGGCCATACACGACGATCGCGACGTGTGACGGCGGTCCACGTGGAGGTCACCGCGCACGCCAGTTCCCGCGACGATGGAAAGGAGGAACGTGTAGGCGATCACCACCATCCCCGGCGAGGTCGTCAGTCCGAAACCGGACAGGGCCGGTGCCGCGGACCCGATGGCAGCGAGCACCCAGATACCGAGGATCAATCCCGCATAGCCCGCCGGCACCGCCAGGATCATCGCTTCGGCCAGTTGCTGCCGCACCTGCCTCGCGCGCGTGGCGCCGAGTGCCGACTGAATGGCGAGGTCGCGGCGACGGCCGATCTGCCGGGCGAGCTGCAGGCCGCTGATGTTTGCGCAGGCGATCAGCAGCACCAGACCCGCACCGGCGAGAAGCACCAGCACGGCGGGCCGCACGTTTCCGGTCATCCCCTCCCGAAAAGGGTTCGCTCGAGCGCTCTCGGCCACACCCGGCTGCGGGAACTGCGCGAACGCCCGCTCGGAAATCCTCTTCACGTCCTCGTCAGCCTGTGCGACCGACACGCCGGGACGTAACCGTGCAATCACCCGGAGTAATGCGCCTGCCTCATCCGCGCCTGCTCTCCCGTCAGCTCCAGACGCACCCAGGCGTCAGTCGGTGTCGATCCGAGTGCCGCGGCATCCGGCATGACGCCGATCA
>JACDBQ010000620.1 GCA_013694845.1 Acidobacteriota bacterium | reverse complement strand
GGGTCAACGGCACCGCCGGGCCCGCCGGGCGCGTGCGTCCGTGCGCGCCCTCGCTGAAGCCCGCCTTGAAGGCAATGATGCTGTAGGCGCCTCGACGCAGCCCCCGAAACACGAACCGTCCGTCAGCGCCGGTGATGACGCGGGGCAGGGGACTGCCAGTGGAGGGAAGAGGACTGCTGGCGGCCACCAGCGCGCCGGCGAGCGGCCGGCCACTGTCGCCATCCACGACCTGTCCGACGATCAGCCCGCTCATGGCGTCGCGCGTTTGTGGCGGCCCGGCCAATTGTCCGACGAGCACGACGGCGATCGCGAGGGCTTGTCCGCTCAACGCCACTCAAAGCCTCCACAAAGATCACACCATGACTGCCGGTTTCAGACCGTGTCTTAGTGTAAGGGTAGCGGCTGGATTGGGAAGGGAGCGGCCATGAATTGCGGCGCCCGACGTGCGAGGTGCGATGTGCTCACGTGCTGATCTATCCGCAGGCTGTCGGAGGCGACATCGGCTGCGGCATTCTGGCCGTTGCCCTGGATGCGGAAGCCACGGCGCTGGAAGACCCGGGGATCGCCGGGCGTGTCCTGGCCGCGCTCGGTCGCGCCGTGCCTGCGAGGAGGCGGAATCGGCGGGCGACCATAACCCAGCCTGCATGACGCCTCGTGCGCGAGGCGGTTCGCGGACGCGAGTCGGAGGGCAATGGCGGCGGAGGTGGGCAACGTTGTTGCGACGATGTTGAGCGCGCGCCTCCTGCTGGGAGACCGTCATCCCCCGCGACCCCAACCACGTGTCCCTCGAAACGCACGAGGGGCGGGATCTCTGGGTCCTCCGGAAGGGCGCCATGTCGCCCCGAGACGGTGAAAGCGGCGTGCTGCCCGGGTCGATGGGGAGCCCCAGCTTTCATGTCAAAGGACGAGGTCACGAGGGAAGCATTGTGCTCGAGTGCCACGGCGCTGGCCGCGCGTTGAGCCGCCGCGCGGGCGAAAGTGACTGGGGGGATCTGCGCCGGCAAATGGACGGAGTCTGGTACGACTATCGTGTCGCGGAGAACCTTCGCGACGAGGCGCCATCGGCGTATTGCCACACAAGCGCCCGGCGGTGCTGCACGAGCTCGGCATAAGGCACGCGCACGTCGTCGGAAAGGGTCGCGAGCCAGACGATGTCGCGCGCGGCAGCGGCGGGTGTTTGGGCCGCGGCCATGTCGCGGAACCATGGCCGCGAAGCCTCCGTATCGACCAGCCCTGGGCACACGGCGTCGATGAGGATGCCCGCGCACTCCGCCCTCGCCCATATGTCACGGGCAAAGACCTTGGTGGCCGCGACCTGCCCGATTTTGGACGGCACGTTGATCCAGTCCGGCCAGCCGAGGGAAGCCGCACGGCCGTCCTCTACCGCCGCCACGTAGTCATTCATGGCCTCGTCGATGTCGGCGAGCGATGCCGTGCTGATGTCGAACCGATTTTGGAGTGGCAGCGCGAGATGGCCCAGCGTCCCGAACGAGCTCGCCACGACCAGATAGCGTGCGCCGTCCCGCAGGAGCGGCCCGAGCGCCCGCATTATGCGCGTGGTTCCGTGGTTGTTGGTCTCGACGAACCGCCGCACTTGTGCGGCCTGCGGCACGACGGGATCGACACGCGCCGCCGCGTTGGAGATCACCACGTCGACTCCGCCGTGCCGGGCCCGGAGCATCTCGGCCAGCGTGTCAACGCTCGCCTGAACGGTGACGTCGAGTGGATGGAACACGGGCGAGCGGCCCGCGCGACCGAGCGCGGCGGCAGCCGCCTGACCGCGATCCGGGTCACGGGCCGTGAGATACACAATCCCGTCCGGCCCCAGCGCGCGGCAGAGCGCGTTCACCAACGCGTAGCCCAGCCCCTGGTTGGCGCCGGTCACGACGGCCACCCGTCCTTCCCCACGCCTCAGCCTTGGGACCTGTGTGGACACGTCATTGCGCCGTATAGCCGCCGTCGATGAACAGCGGCTGGCCGACACTGAAGAAGGCTCCGTCGCTGCACAGAAACAGGATGGCGGGAACGCAGTCCTCTGGCAGGAGGATCTGCTTGGTCGCATGGCCTTGAATGAGCAGTCTCTTGAGTGCGTCCTGGCTCTCCGTGAACAGCTCGTAGTTGTGTGTCTTGACACTGCCGGGGACGACCATATTGACGCGAATATCGGTGTCGGCAGCGAGCTCGATAGCGGCCGTCTGCGTCAGCCCGTGCACGGCATGCTTGCTGGCGATGTAGATGCCAGCGCGTGGGAACCCGATGAAGGCGGCGGCGCTGCCGACGTTGACGATCCGGCCATAGCCTGTGCGCTCTTGCGTTTCGCCCTTGGCGGGATCGGTGCGCCACCCTTTCTTTCGCTTTGGCGGCGGCTGATTCCTCCGCATCGCGCGAATTTCGTGCTTCATGCACAAGAGCAGACCGCGAACGTTGACGGCAAACACGGCATCATAGTTGGCCGCGGTCTGATCCTCGGTCAGGGTGTTGACTCCGTTGTGACCGGCGTTGTTTATGGCGAAATGCAGCGCACCGTAACGCGAGACAGCTTCCTCGATCACCGCCTCGATTTCGGTCTCCTGCGTCACGTCCGTGCGCACGAAGAGGGCCCCGCCCCCCGCGTCTCGTGCCTGTCGATCACTCGCGATCATGTCGACCGTTTCCTGACCTTCGTCGCTCCTCCCCGCGAGAACGACGCTGGCGCCGCAGCGCGCCAAGCCGAACGCGGCGTGTCGCCCCACGCCTTGGCTGGCGCCGGTCACCAGGGCCACTTTGCCTCGGTAATCGTATGGCGGCGCGTCGTACCGATCGGCCGGCCCACTC
>JACDBQ010000115.1 GCA_013694845.1 Acidobacteriota bacterium | reverse complement strand
GTTCATCATCGACCACGAGAATAGTGATTCCGGATAGCTCCCGGTCTCGGGTCGCACGGCCTGCGGGCCCGAGCGACGGACGGTATTCGGCGAGCAATCGCTCCGCTGGCAGCCGTACCGTCAACAGTGCACCACGTCCCTCCCCATCGCTCTGTGCCTCGAGCGTCCCGTCGTGGAGCTTCACAAGACGGCGCGCGATGGTCAGGCCCAGGCCGAGGCCGCTATCGCGCCTGGTGGACGAGGCGTCGGCCTTGCGAAATGCGTCGAACATGAGCGGCACCAGGTGCGACGCGATCCCGATCCCGGTGTCACGGACTGAAATCTCGACCCACAGCGGCGCCACCTGGATCCCGATGAAGATGCATCCGCCAGGGGCCGTGAATTTGACCGCGTTGCCGAGCAGGTTTCCGACCACCTGGTGCAGCCGCTCAGGATCCCCGAAGAACGGGAGGGCGTCCTCGATCGCGATCGCGGAAACCAGCTCGATCTCACGCTCCCTGGCTTCGCCCGCGACTTCCTCGATCGCTGTGCGCACGATCGCCGCGAGATCGATGGCTTCTTCGCTCAGCCGCAAAGCACCGGTGAGTGCGCGAGACGCGTCGAGCAGGTCTTCGATCATGTCCCGCTGCCGCCGGGCGTTGGTGTAGAGGGCCTCGATCGCGCGGGCCGCCGTCGCGGGGGTCGCCCGACCCGCCAGCAGCAACTCCGACCAGCCGATGATCGCCGTCAACGGCCGGCGCAATTCGTGCGAAACCACGGCGAGAAACTCGTCCTTCGCCCGGTTGGCGGCTTCGGCCTCGTCGCGGGCGCGCTGCAGAGCGAGAGCGGTGGACGTGAAGTCCGCAAGGCTCGTCATGAGCGCGACGTCCCGTGCGGTGAACCGACGCGACTCATCGTGAGACACGATCCAGATGGTCCCCAACGGCCCCGCTTCGGAGCGCAGCGGGATCACGAGGCCTTCGACAATGGGTGGCGCCGCCTCTGCCAAATAGGTGAACAGCCGCGCGGGATATAGATACAGTTGAGCCGTGCCAAGCGTCAGACAGGCACCGCAGGGACTGAAACCCTCCGGGGTGACACGGCCTGCGTAGCCACGATATTCTCCCGCCATGGCGACCCAGCGGAACAGTCCCTTGCCTGGCTGAAGTCCCGGCTCGAGCAAACTGACTCCGGCACTGCCCGCGTCGCAAAGCTCTACAGCGAGATCGACAAGGCGTTGAAGCAAGAGCGAGGGTGCAGTGGCGGCTTGGCCGATGAGATCGATCAGCGCCTCATGCTCGGCACCGATATCGCGGGGAGGAGAATGGCGCTCGAGTAGCAACGCAGTTCGAACGATATCGTCGAGAGAGGTAGCAGGCTCGGCGGTAGTCGACACTGCTCGGGCACCTCTGCAAGACCGTAGCCGCGAGGGCGCCCAATCGATCGAGGCGACCCCTCGTCAACGAGACGGACGATGTCTGGCTGAACCCGTGGCGGCGAACACTCCGGCCACCGCTGCGACCAGGGCCTCCGGTTCTACCGGCTTCGAGAGGTGGAGGCTGAAGCCCGCTTCCATGGCAAGCTCGCGCTCTCGCGCGCTGACATACGCAGTGACGGCGATCGCCGGCAGCTGGGCATTCCGGTTGGCAGAGGCTCGAAGGACCCGGATGAGTGACAGGCCGTCCTGGCCCGGCATGCCGATGTCGGCGAGAAGGACGTCGAAGCTCCGTTGATGTAGCAGACCCAGGGCTTCGCCGGCTGATACTGCGAGGGTCACCGCCGCTCCCTCCGTTTCCAGAACGACCTTCAGCAGATCGCGCGCATCACCTTCGTCATCCACGACCAGGATCTGACTGCCCTGGAGCAGGCGACTGCCGCGACGACGCTCGATACAGGTGTCCCGGGGAGATTCCCGCAATACGTTGGCGGTCGGCAGGCGAATGGCGAAGGTGGCGCCCTGATTGACTCCAGCGCTGTGAGCCGTCACGGTTCCACCATGAGCCTCCGTGAGGTGGCGCACGATCGCCAGCCCGATTCCCAGCCCTCCGTGATGCCGCGTCGTCGTCGCATCCGCCTGACGGAAGCGGTCGAACACGAAGGGCACAAATTCCTCGGCAATGCCTTCGCCGGTATCGCTCACCACGATCTCGGCGCTGCCATCGAGCCGACGCAGCGTGATCTCCACGCGACCGCTGGCAGGCGTGAACTTGACCGCGTTCGACAGCAGGTTCCACACCATCTGCCGTAAACGGTCCACGTCTCCATTCACTTCAACTTGTCCATCGCGGCCTGTCGTCACCTGCAGCGACACACCTTTGCCCGCGGCCGCCGGCAGAACGGTTTCGGCGGCCGCAGCGATTACCCCGGCAAGATCGACCCGTTCCAACCTGATCTGCATTTTCCCGGAGACGATGCGGGACATGTCGAGCAGGTCGTCGACGAGCTGCGTCTGCGCCCTCGCGTTCCGCTCGAGGGAATCGAGCGCACGTTCGATCGACTCCGCGCTCAGCTTGCCCGTCCGCAACATGTGCGACCAGCCAAGCACCGCGTTCAGAGGCGTGCGCAATTCGTGCGATAGCGTAGCGAGGAACTCATCCTTCATGCGATTGGCGTTCCGCAAGCTCGCCTCGCTCTCGGCAAGCGCCTCTTCGGCCCGCTTGCGATCCGTGATGTCGATACCAGACGACTGAACTTCGGTCGCTCGGCCGTGCGCATCGAAGGCCAGGCCATAATTCGTCCAGAGCGTCCATCGCGTACCGTCGATGGTCTCGAACCGATTCTCGACGCGGATCTCGCGGGCGTCGGGTTGAAGGCGATCGAGCGAAGCTCGCACGTTGGGCCGATCCGCCTGATCGACGAAGCTCCAGAAGTCGAGGCCGACCAGCGCCTCGGGTGACGTGCGACGCGCGCGTGCGTATGCACCGTTCACGAAGAGAATGGTGCCGTCGAGACGGAAGCGGCAGATCATCTCGGCCTGGCTCTCGACGATCGCGCGATAGCGCTCCTCGCTGTCGCGCAGGCGGTCTTCAGCCTGCTTGCGTTCAGTGACATCCACGGTAAAACCAGCCAGGCCGACCGCCTGACCGTCAGCACCGCACTCGACCCCGCCCCGGGCGGAGAGCCACCGGACTCCACCGTCCGAGTGGCGGACCCGGTACTCGATCTGATACGGGCCTCTCTGTGCGGCGGCATCCGCCAGGGCTTCCGTCACGCGCGATCGGTCGTCCTCATGGATCGCGGGCAGCGCGTCGTCGAGCGGCACGCCCTGGTCCAACGCACGATCACTCAGCGAGACGTAGCGCCTCATGTTGTCGTCGGTGATGACAACACCATGGCGGATGTCCCAGTAGAAGGTTTCGGCCAGGCCGGCTTCGAGCGCGGATTCGAGGCGCGCCTGGGTACGGTG
>JACDBQ010000080.1 GCA_013694845.1 Acidobacteriota bacterium | reverse complement strand
CAGTTGCTGCACGTCAGCCAGCAGTCCCTACTCGGCGGGCGTGGTGGCACTGCTGATCAGCGCGGCGCGCCAGTCGAAGGTTGGGTACTCACTCGAGAGTCTCAGCCGCGCGATGAAGGTCACCGCTCGCGTGCTCCAGGGCTTTCAGGCGTATCAGCAGGGGAACGGTGCGCTCGATATCAACGCCGCATGGGGTGAGCTCGCCACGCCCTTCGATCCGCCGCGGATCGTAGCCTCCACCGCTATCGTTCATCCGCTTGCGCAGTACGCAGCGCGTGGACCCGAAGGCCAGGGGATCCTCGAGTTCGAAGGCTGGGCGGCCGGTATGAATGGCACCCGCGAGATCAGGCTCCGCCGCGAGTCGGGCGCGGTCCAGCCTGTCATTTATCGTCTGGCCTGGAGTGCCGACGACGGCACGTTCACGACGCCGCCATCCGTGACCCTGCCGCTCGGTGAGGCGATTCCGCTGCAGGTGAACGTCAACGTCAAGACCTCCGGCGCCCACAGCGGACTGCTCACCCTGCACGATCTCGACACGGATGCGGTGGTGTTCCGCACCCAGGCCACCATCGTCGCGTCCGAACGGATCGACCCGGCAACCGGCTCCCTGGAGCTGAAGGGCACGGTCGGTCTGATGCAACAGAATGCGCATTATCTTCAGGTCCCTGCCGGCGCCGCGGCGATCGCGTTCGAGCTGGAGGTGACCCGAGGTGTTGTCACTCCCACGATCCTGCAGTCGCACGGGCTTCCATCGTCGTACTACATGCACGCGCACCCGATGAACATCTTCTCGATCGGGCCTGGCAAATATCACATCCTCATGCCAAACCCGGAGCCTGGCACGTGGACGCTGCGCCTGAAGAATGCCTCGACGTGGTTCCCTGCTGGCTTCAAGCTGGGCCCCAGAAACGATGATGAAGCCGACTACGCACTGACGATGCGCGTGCTCGGAAGCTCGATCCGTCCCGCGGCTCCGGCAGATGGGCGCGTGGCTCTCGAGCTGGTCAATGAAGGCAGCCCGATCGCAGAGCCGGTGATCGAAGCGTGGAACGGGTCACTGAGGACGCATCGCGCGACGTTCGAGCGGAACGGTCTGCCCAACGTCATCGACATCGAGGTGCCGGCCGATGCCGCCTCGCTCTCACTGCAACTTCGTTCGGAACATCCGGGTACGAACACCGAGCTGTACCTCTACGACTGCACGACCGGAGAGTGCTTCTCTTACGACATCGCCTTCCCTGCCGCGAGATCGCAGACACTCCTGGTTCGAAAGCCGTCACCGGGACGCTGGGTAGCCGCAGTCAATGCGGCGCCTTTTCCGGCTTCGTCCGGATCGTTCGTGCTCGATGAGGTCATCACCACCGGCACACCTCGCCGACGGGCGTCTGCGGCGGCGCGGGTTCCCGGCGCCCGCTGGCGAGAAGTAATCGACAACCTTCCGGCTCCCCCGGCGGTGAAAGGCCGCACACCCGTGGTGTTCTTCGAATTGCTGGACGCCGCTGCAGAGCGCGCCGAGAGCGAACACCCTTGGACTTCGCATGAGAGGTTCGTCAAGATGCGCGACCGTCCTGTCGCGCTCGGCACGGCGATCTATCGGCGGTGAACCCCGTGATTCTCAATCCACAGGAGTGCCTCGGATGCGCCGAGTGATGCGTGCGCTGGTTCTGATTCTGCTCGCTTCAGCGATCGGGATCCACGGTCCGGCGGTCGGAAGCGTGCACGGGGTCGCGCGGGATCAACTGGAGCGGCGGATGTCGTTCCACAACCGGCTGCTCCTGAACCGCGCCGTGCTGGCCGGCCTGAAGTCGATCGAGGTCCTGGTGCTCGCCAGCGCCGGGGACACCCCCGGCCGGCGCGGCGTCAGCGGCGCACGGCGCGTCGATTTCGAGTCGGCCGACGCGTCCGCTCTGGTCGAGCGCCTCGGCGGGCGCGTTCGTTGGACCGACGAGGCGATTGGGTATCTGCGCGTCGTCGTACCCACGCACCGGCTTCTCGAGCTTGCCGGTTCGCGAGCCGTCGGCGCCTACCAGATCGCGTCGTTCTCCAAGGCGAGCTGGTATCGTGATGGTCCGCCCCTGTCCAATGCGGAAATGTACCGGGGCTTCGAGGTCGCGCCGATAGCCGTGCCCGATCCGGACAAGGGTGACCCCGGACTGCCGCTGCTCACCGTCGCCGAGTCTCGCGCCAGCGGCTTCACCGCGGAGGAGGACGCCGGGGTCGGGGATTGGATGAAGGAGCACCCGACGTTCGACGGGCGCGGCGTGACGATCGCGCTGGTCGAGAGCGCGCTGCCGAACTTCGCCGATCCTGCGTTCCGGAGCGCGAAGACGTTGGACGGACGGGATGTCGCGAAGATCGCCGGCATCGTGAACACTATCGATCCAGGCGGGTCCGACGAGACGCGGGTGCAGCTCGATACCCAGGTGTCGGCAAGAACGAGTTGGGCGCGGATCGGCCGGCGCACCTTCATCCTGCCCCGGCCCGGCATCTATCGCGTGGGCCTGCTCGGCCTGCCCGGCGGCGGCAATGTGCTCCACGAATTCGGCGTCGCAGAGCATCAGCAGACGCACGAGCTCTGGATCGACTCGGACGGCGATGGCTCGTTCGCAGATGAAACGCCGCTCGCCGACATCAACGTGCGTTTCGAGCCGCGATTCCTCGAGCTGACGCACCCGGCCAGGATCAAAGTGAGCTTCGTGATGGGCCGGGGACGCCTACCGCACACCGTCCACATCTATGTTGGAAGAGGCAGCCATCAGTCGATGGCCATGAGCGTGGCCGCCGGGACCGCCACAGATGAAAGCCTCGCGTACGGTGTGGCACCCGGAGCCCGGGTGCTACTCGTACGCTCGACAGAGCAAGAGTACGTGTTGTCGGGCATCGTCGAAGGCTTCATCGAAGCTGCCCGGCGAACCGATGTAGACGTGATCAGTGCGTCGGCCGGCATCAAGATCCTGACAGACACCGAAACGGACTTCACCGGGCTTCTGTTCAGCCGGCTGCTCTCGGTCTACCGGAAGCCGATCATCAACGCCGCCGGTAATTTTCACCTTCAACTCGGCGCGTCGTACGCGATGGGCGCGAGCTGGGCGGTCGGGGGCACGCTTGGACCCGCAACGCTCGCCGCGCTGCACGGGAGCAGGCCGCTCAATCGGGTCATCGCCCATCCGTACGGAGCCGCCGGGCCGTCGCTCGACGGCGCCATCAAGCCGGACTTCCTCGCACCGATGGAACGGCTCGCGACTGCCCTCCCATGGCAGCAGCCCATCTCGGGACTCCCGAGAAACGCGCCAACGCGCCACGTGCCGCCCGGATATCAGATCAGTTGCTGCACCTCGGCGA
>JACDBQ010000026.1 GCA_013694845.1 Acidobacteriota bacterium | reverse complement strand
CATCGCCGTTGCGCACAGCATCCTGGTCATCGCGTACCACATCCTGCGTGACGACGTGACGTTCCAGGACCTCGGCGCCGATTACTTCGACCGCATGAATTCGACCAAGGCCAAGCGATACCACTTGCGACGACTGGAGGAGCTTGGCTGCGACGTGAGTAAGGTGACGGCCGCGTAGCTCCTGCGGGTGGGAACGACTTTCTAGGTAAAGCCGCGCGGCCTTCTTCGCCAAGCACCAAGCGTGACGTTCGCCTGGATCGCCGCGGAGAAGGCCACCGTTTCCATCGCCACGCTCTGTCGGGTGCTGCGTATCCCGAGCGGCTTCTATGCCTCGCGCAGGCGGCCGGAATCGACCCATGCGCGCGATGACCGGCGCCTGAAGGTGCTGGTGCAGGCGTCGTTCGATGAAAGCAAGCAGCGCTACGGCAGCCCGCGGATCCACGAGGACCTGCTGGAGCAGGAGGAGCGCGTCAGCCGGAAACGGGTGGTGCGTCTGATGCAGGAAGAAGGGCTCCAGGCCCGGCAGCGCAAGTGCTACAAGCTGACGACGATGAGTGACCATGACCAACCGGTGGCCGCCAATCTCCTCGACCGGCAGTTCGAGGCCGAGGGGCCGAATCAACGCTGGGTTGGGGACACCACCGAGTTCGTCATCGGCGGCAGCGGCAAGCTCTATCTGGCCGCCATCATGGATCTGTTCTCGCGGTTCATCGTCGGGTGGGCCGCCAGCGCGGTCAATGATCGGCTGCTGACGATCAAGGCGCTCGAGATGGCCTTGAAACGGCGGTGTCCGGGGGCCGGCCTGCTCCATCATTCCGACCAGGGCTGCACCTATGCGAGCGAGGACTATCAAGCGACCTCGACGCACGCGGCATCGTCTGCAGCATGAGCCGGCGCGGCAACTGCTACGACAATGCCGTGATGGAGAGCTTCTTCTCCACGGTCAAGAGCGAGCTCCGCGAGCACTTCGACAGCAACGGCGAGGCGAAGATGGAGCTGTTCGATTTCATCGAAGTGTTCTATAACCAGCGGCGCCGCCATTCGACGCTCGGCCAGATCAGTCCGGCCGTTTTCGAACGACGCGCCACTGCGGCGTAGGAGCACGGTGGGGCGCTCGGCGGCAGCCAGAGGTCAATTGCGGATGTTGACGGGACGGCCGCCGAGCACCTGTCGGCTTTCTGCGACCGTTGCACGACACAGATGAACGCAGATCGACTTAACTAAACCGTCCACCGAATCGGATCAGGCCCAGGCACAGTACTCTGTTTCATCCGTCGCGGTGTGCTCCCACATGCTGAACTTGACAGACACGACGTGCTCAAAGGTCTGCAAGACGAAGTTCGACGAGAACCCGCCTCAATACGCTCCGGTAAGGCGACCTCGTCCGATGCGCCCTGATCGCTGGCGTCAGCACGAATATTTTCAGAACACCTACGCGTTGAGTTGAAAGCGGTGCTACGCACAAGTTAGACTGTCGCGTCTTTCGGAATCTTGGAGGTGGGGAATGAGCGAATCCACTGGGATGGGACCAGGCGGCGGCGGTGCAGCCCCGCTCCGCTATCAACTTCGTGGTCCGCAGATTGAGCCGGCGGCGAGTTACTGGATGTACTGCGCGCGCCTGCGCCTTGTGAACATTGAAGAACTGACCGCCGTCACCGACAACGCCGCGAATGCGGCCTGCCACTTTCCTGATTACGATCCCAATCTGCACGGTCCAGAACTGAAGCAGCTGAAGACGCTTCAGGATTTTCGGGACAACCCGGCCGCTCTCAATCCCGGATTTCCCAATCCCGATCCTGCGAAGTATTCGTTCCCGCCGCGGAAAGCCATAAGCCGCCTCTGGAACCTGATGCCGCCGCCGATGGGGGCCGTGCTAGTACTAGGGCGTGTCCGAGTAATCGGTTTTCGCGAAACGGAGCTTCGAAAACGTTAGGAAATCGCGTCTCGCGATCGCGAAAAACGTCGATTTCGCCATTACTCGGACACGCTCCTAGCGGCCCTTTCGTTTCCCGCGCCGCTGGCGCGTCCGTTCCTTCTCAGTTCGCCCACCTCGCATCGTCCTGCATCCCGATGGCCTGCTTCCAGGTCAGGCGCTTGCCGACGATCTGCGACGCCGCCATTTCAAAGCGGTCGAAATCGCCCATGTCCTTCCGGTTGTTGTAGCGGAACGCCTGTTCGTCCAAATAGCGGAACAGGTGGAACGGCTCGACGCTCACGTAGGTTCCAGCGATCCCGCGCTTCAGCAGGCTCCAGTAGTTCTCCAGCCCGTTCGAGTGGACCTGACCGTCTACGTATTTCACGGCGTGGTCAATCACCTGATGCGCGTACTTGTTGGCGAGTCCGTCGTAGGACAGCAGCGCATCGGTGTAGAGCGCAGCTCCCGCTTCAACGTGCGCGTGCACTTCAGCCTGAAGTGCCTTCTTCTTGCGGTTCTCGACTACGACCGTCCGCACTTGGCCGTCACGCTGAAGGATACGCATGACGGCGGTTTTGTCCTTGCCGCCGGTTCCGGTGATCCGGCGCTTGCGCTGCGCGACGTGCATGTTCCGCGCTTTGCCGCCGATGAAGGTTTCGTCGACTTCGACTTCGCCGGTCAGCTTGTCGAAGGAGCCGTGATGCAGGGCGAAGCGCAGCCTGTGCGCCATGAACCAGGCCGACTTCTGGGTGATACCGATGCTTCGCGCGATCTCACACGAGCTGATGCCATTCTTCGCGTTCACCAGGAGCCAGAGCGCGGCTAGCCACTTATCTAGACCGAGCGGCGAGTCCTCGAAGATAGTGCCAGTCTTGAGGGTGAACTTCGGAGCCGAGTGCTTGCCGTAGCACTTCCATGCGCGAGCCTTGGCGAGATAGACAACGTGTTCCGATCCGCACTTCGGGCACGCAACTTTCCCATCCGGCCAACGCAGGTCTATGAGAAAATCACGGCAGCGGTCGAAGTCTGCGAAGTAGAGAATGGCTTGTTGGAGAGTGCGCGGCGAATCCATAACTAGGATTCTAGCGACCTAGGCTTGGTCTGTCAAGTAAATAGTTGCCCTCGGTAGGGTCGGTGAGAAGTCGCTCGTAGTGACGTTGACACCGCCGGTTCGCCCACGTCCCGCACTCGCGTCGCAGGCAGCGGCTATGGCGGAAGACTTGGCGGTGCTGCTCAAGCGCGAGAAGGGACGCTGAATGGTTATCGACGGCCCACACGCCTTGGACCGCCAGCGTGATCGATGGCACCGGGTCCGCCAGGAGCGCCACCTGATCGACGTCACCGATGGCGTTTTCGCACGCGGCGGAAATGGAGCACGAGTGAAGGAGCTGGCGGCCAGTGGCGGCGAAATATCCTTCGTACGACATGGCTCGCGTGAGGTCTGAATAGTCGGGGACATCCTTCTATTACACCGCTGACCGGGGACATGCATGACACCTATCAGCAGTTACCAGCCGTCATACGTGGCACTTTAAGGGGTGGTACCGGCGAGCTTCGTCCCTTTCACGCAGCAGTCACGACTTCCTCAATCGTGTCGGCCACGAGCATCGGGTTATCCACGTGAATGTGGTGGCCGCTCGACGGATCGCGAACCAGTTTCGAGTTCCTCGAGATTTGAGGTTGATCCTCCCACTGCGCGGCTTTCTCGCGCGCAACGTCCTCCGGCGTCGATACATTCGGATCTGCACGGGTCCCGACGAGAACGATCAGCGGACGGTCACCGAGCGGCACCGGGTTCGCCTGCCGGGCGAGATGCAGCTCCTGGAAATCGGCGCCCATCGCCATCGCCTGCTCCCGCACACGCTTCCATTGGTTGTCCGCCGTAAAGAAGAGGCGTGTGTTCTCGTGTGTCGGGTCGGCGAGCACCATGCCCACGACGCCCTCGGGATAACGGTTGGCGTAACGCCGAACAAGGAGCGCGCCCATCGAGTGGCCCACGAGCACGTACGGGCCGGCGACGATCGCCGCTGTCAGCAGCGCGCGGAGGTCGGCATTGTCCTGAGCCATGGATTGTTGCGTGCCGGCGCTCCAGCCGAGACCGGCACGATCGTGCGCGCACGACCGAACACGCGGCGCGAGAAGGTCCTGCACAGCGGTCCAGCGATTCGAATAGTTCCCGGCGCCCGCTTCAAGAATGACCGTTGGTCCTCCAGTGGCGGGTCCGATACAGCGAATGTGGAGTGAACGCCCGCCTATATCTATAAGGCGTCCGGGAGGCGGTCCGGCAGGTCTGTTCTGCTGTGCCGAGGCGGCGAACGTGACCGCCAGTGCTAGGCTGCTGGCCAGGAAGGTGACTCGTCGCATACCGCTTGGACGCTGAAGCGGCGCGAGCGGTTGGGAGGGACCGCGACCATCGAGCCCTATCGAACCATTGACCCCCTGTGTGGCCCGGCCGGTCGGCTCGCCACCGTCGCTTGTCGGCTCGATCTTCTCCGCCAAACGCCTGCGTTCTCCACCGTTCCCTGCACTTGCGCGACACCTCCTGCCAGATGCTCTGACGGAGCCCAGCATCCGGGCCGATACGGAGCATTCTGCAGCAGTGGGGTCGTATGCGCCTTGATCTCGACAAAGCACAGCGCCGCGACCGCGCTCTCGTTTTCATGAGTGCGTCCGCCCGCTTACCCTTTTCAGACACGTCGTGGCCGACGACAGCCTGTTCCAACTTACGTTGAACCAGGATTGGAGAGTGACACGTACGCGAGGCCGTACCAGAACATCCACTGTTTCGTTCGAAGAACGCCTGCCACACACTTCGGCGCCGCTTGCGGACTCGCGTTTCTGATGCTCGAGTAGTCATCGTCGAGCAGTAGCCTCTCGTACTCGTCGAGTTGCTTCCATCGATAGCCCAGCGCGACAAGGTCGGATGTCGTGATCTCGGACCGCGCGAGCTGCAGGACGATTTCCTGGTGCTGGACGAGGACGTTCCTGATCTGATCTGGCGACGGCAGTAGTTTCTTCAGGTCCCGGTCAATGACATTGATACGCTCCTCACTGGGAAACTGAACGAGACGGAGGTTCGAGATGAACTCAAGCGGCCGTGGAATTTCTTGACCGACGAACGAGAGATGGGTTTGGTCGGGAACTCCGGTCCCTGTTGTAAAACGCCGTAACGTCAGAACGTACGCGTGGTCGTCTGCGCCGGCGTCACGGGCTGTGGCCGCTCGATGCGGAAGCCGCGGGCGGCGAGCGCGCGCACGATCTCGGTCGCTGCCCTCTCGTCCACGGCGACCTGATATTGCACCTACCCAGTTGCATGGAATCGATTGCTTGACGTGCGGTAGCCCGGCGCGCCCTAGGTCGCCAGTTCGAGCCGCAAACTGCGGAATCGAGCAAGAAATCTCGGGCGTCTGTCAGACCGTCCGTTTGGTCGGCAGCTGTAGGGTTCGCAGCTGCCCCGGTTATAGCGCCTGATCGGCCTCTGTTCAAGGTGTGTTACAACTCCGCTGACCGGTACCACATCGAGCGGTGAGTCGAGGAGGACCCCTATGCCCCAGGATCCCGTTCAAAACATACCAGGCGACGCCCTGGCGGGCGGTCCGCAGCCCGCCATAGGCCCGTGCCTCTCCGGGGGCGGCTATCGCGCGATGGTTTTCCACCTTGGCGCGCTCTGGCGCCTCTACGACGCCGGTCTCCTCCGGACGGTGAACCGCATCTCGAGCGTCTCCGGCGGCTCGATCACCGCAGCGCTCCTCGGTTTGAAGTGGCCCAAGCTGAGCTTCGATCCGGCGCGCCTGCAGTCGGACTTCGTGCCGGAGCTCGTCCAGCCGATACGCTCATTGGCCAGCGAGACGATCGACGCCGAAGCCATTATCCTTGGCGTCCTGCTGCCCGGCCGCGCGAGCGATCGAGTGGCGGCCGCGTACGAGCAGCACCTGTTCGGGAGCGCGACGCTGCAGGATCTGCCGGACACTCCCCGCTTCGTAATCAACGCGACGAACGTGCAGTCGGGCGTGCTCTGGCGATTCTCGAAGGTCTTCATGCGCGACTATCGCGTCGGCGAGGTGAAGCATCCGACGGTTCCAATCGCGCGTGCCGTAGGCCGCGTCGTCGGCGTTTCCTCCGGTATTGTCGCCGGTCGAGCTGCGCGTCGATCCCAACTCGTTCATACCCAACTCTGGCGCCGATCTGCAGCGCCCGCCGTTCACGACCAAGGTCATCTTGAGCGACGGCGGCGTCTACGACAACCTCGGACTCGAGACGGTCTGGAAGCGGTATGAGACCGTGCTCGTCAGCGACGGCGGCGGGCAGATCCAGGCCGAGGAAGAGCCAAAGAGCGACTGGGCACAGCACGCGTACCGAATCCTCGGCGTGATCGACAACCAGGTCCGCGCCCTGCGCAAGCGCCAAGTGATCGCGTCGTTTTCTACGAAGGCGCGCTCGGGCACGTACTGGGGCATCCGGACGAACATCGCCGACTACGGCCTCGCCGACGCGCTGCTGTGCCCGTTCGATCGCACCACGAAACTCGCCGAGCTCGCCACCAGGCTCAAGCGGATGGACGACCAGGTGCAGGAGCGGTTGATCAACTGGGGATACGCCGTGTGTGACGCGGGCCTGCGCCGCCACTACAAGACCGATCTGGCACGGCCAGTCGGGTTTCCGTTTCCGGCGGTCGGAGTCTAGATCATGGGCCTCAAGGTTCCGCGGCTGCTCGTCGAGTTCATCCTGCTCGGTCCGGAGGACGACCGGCGGCAACTTCAGGACTCGCCGATTCTGGGCGACGTGTGGGTGGAGTTCGCGCGCCAGCCGCAGAAGCGCCTCGAGGTCCTGATAACGCCGCACAGGGAACAGGCGGCGGCCGAGACAGCAAATGCGCTGAACAAGCTGGTCCCTGGAGGGCGCGAGGAGAAAGATCGCACGAACATCGCCTACCTTCAGGGGATCGTGGCGGCGCGCCTCACGTTCGACGAACTGATCCGGTTCGTCCTGCCGATGACGTTCTGGTGGAGTGAGAGCCGAATTGCTGACGCGATGAAAGACTACCTGACGAACGCCGACACCCTCTTCGGCGAGCTGATCGAGACGCGCAGGGAGGCGGAGAACTGGCTCGGCGACGGGTCACTGGCGGCGGTGCAGGACTTCGAGACCCGCCGGCGGTTCTCAGTCCTCACGGCCCTGCTCCTGTGGGCGGCCGGTCAGCCCGAGAATTCCGAGATCGAGAGGCGAACGCCGAAGGACCAGGCACGAGCGGTCGTCGACGCGATGCGGGGGAAGGAAAGGGCGATCGTCGAAGCGCTCACGAACCTCTTTCCCGAAGGGCTCCCGCCGAGACTTGACATGCCGTTCGTGTGGACGGTGTCCTTGAATCGGCGCGCGACGCCGGCGCTCTCCCGGTCGGTGCCGGCCGTGAAGGCGGACGCGGCGCGGACGCTCTTCACCGTCAATTGCAGCCAGATCGTCTGGGCGGTCATCGATTCTGGCGTCGATGCGAGGCATTACGCGTTTCGCGGAACCACGAAAGACGCGAAGACGGGTACGGTTACCTCGCGGGTGAAACGGAGCTTCGATTTCACGAACATCAGGGAGATCGTCACGCTCGACAATCTTGATCCCGAGCGCAGGGACAAACGGCTCGCGACGCTGCTGAACAAGAAGCTGAAGAAGCCGCCGAGCACAGCGAAGGCCGACGAATATCTCCGCCTGCTCGCGGAGGGCGCGAACGAAGGCCGCTCGACGAGCTGGCAGCTCGTGGAGCCGTTCGTCGAGCTCGACACCGACGACATTCTCAATCGTCCGAAGACAAACCACGGCACCCACGTCGCCGGCATTCTCGCCGCGAGCCGGAAGGGCGCGGAGGAGGCCAACAAGGCGGTGCCGGACGCCAGCGTCAGGCTCGAGGTCCCCGACTGGGCCGACGGCATGTGCCCCGACATCAACATCTACGACTTCCGTGTGCTCGCGCCCTCGCTGAAGGAAACCGAGTTCGCGATCATGGCGACGCTCCAGTTCATCCGCTACGTGAACGATCGCTATAGCTTCATGACGATTCACGGCGCGAATCTCAGCCTGTCGATTCCGCACGACGTGAGGAACTTCGCCTGCGGCCGCACGCCGGTCTGCAACGAGTGCGAACGCCTCGTCAACAGTGGCGTCGTCGTCGTGGCCGCAGCCGGGAATCGCGGCTACCAGAACTTCGAGACAGCGGAGGGCGTGTTCGAAGGCTACGCGGCGTTTAGCGTGACGGACCCCGGCAATGCCGACGGCGTGATCACGGTCGGCGCGACCCACCGGTTTTGGCCGCACACCTACGGCGTGAGCTTCTTCTCGAGTCGCGGCCCCACCGGCGACGGCCGACTCAAGCCGGATCTCGTCGCTCCGGGCGAGCGCATCCGCGCACCGCTCCCGGGCAACACGTGGGGCGATCTCGACGGGACCAGCATGGCCGCGCCGCACGTCAGCGGCGCAGCGGCGATGCTGATGGCGCGCTACTCGGAGCTCGTCGGCCAGCCGCGCCGAATCAAGGACATCCTCTGCCAGAGCGCGACGGACCTGGGGCGCGAGAAGAGCTTCCAAGGGAACGGTATGCTCGACGTATTGCGGGCATTCCAGAGCATTTGAAGGAGCGTCGATGATCTTCAGCCTCGATGTCCGGCGCGCTCGCAAGGGGGACTGCCTGCTCCTGCACTTCGGCTCGACCGACACGCCTGGGCTCGTCATGATCGACGGCGGCCCGAAGTCGGTTTACAGGCCGCACCTCAGGCCGCGCTTGATGGAGATTCGCGAAGCGCGCGGCCTCGAGGCCCATCAACCGCTGCCCGTGGATCTGCTCATGGTGAGCCACGTGGACGACGACCACATCCAGGGCATCCTCGATTTCACGAACGAGCTGCGCGAGGCGGTCGGCTCGCCGTTCGTGCGCGTCAGCCGCTTCTGGCACAACAGCTTCGACGCGATCATCGGCAAGAACCCGGTGGAGCTCACGGCAGGCGTTGCCGCACAGTTCGGGCCCGCCTCGCTCGAAGGCGACTTGCCCGACGATGCGACGATTGAAGGCGTCGACGACGAAGATCCGGAAGTCGCCGAGTCCACCCTCAAGGTGCTCGCGAGCATCGTCCAGGGATTCCGACTGCGGTTGGACGCCGAGGCGCTCGAGATGCCGCTCAACCCGCAGGTCAGCGGAAAGCTGATCATGGCGTCGAACCAGCCACTTGGCGTGACGAGCGGACTCACGTTCACCGTCGCGGGACCGATGCATCCGGAGTTGCTCAAGCTGCAGAAGAAGCACGACGACTGGCTGAAGGAGCTCAAGGAGGAGGGTAAGAAGCCCGAGGACGTCCTCTCGGCTTTCGTGGACAGGTCCGTTCCCAACCTGAGCAGCATCGTGGTACTGGCGAAGGCCGGCGGCAAGACGATGCTGCTGACCGGCGACGCGCGCGGCGACAAGATTCTCGAGGGCCTCGAAGCGATCAACGCCATCACCGCGGGCGGGACGCTCCATGTCGATCTGCTGAAGGTGCCACACCACGGCAGCTCGAACAACGTCGCGCCGACGTTCTTCGAGCGCATCACCGCCGACCACTATGTGTTCTCGGGCGACGGCGAGCACGGCAACCCCGAGCGCGAAACGCTGGCGATGCTCTTCGATGCGCGCGGCAGCAAGCCGTTCGACCTGCATCTCACGTATCCGATTGACGAGATCGACGTCGAGCGGAAGAAGGACTGGGAAAAGGAGCAGGCGAAGGAGGAGAAGCGGAAAGCCAACGGCACGTCGTCGAAGGAGCCGCGCGAGGACTGGTCGCCGGCAAAGCACAGCCTCGCGACCTTCTTCGCTTCGCACCCGCTGGCCGCGGGTCAGACGCTGCATGTCATGCAGGAAGAGCAGCCACACGTGATCGATCTGCTGGACGAGTTGGGCTTTTGATCGACGGCGATGCGCCGTCCTGCGCGATTGCTCCAGTGTGACGCCGCAGTGTTTCGCAGGCCCGCCTATGGCCTCGCCGGCATGCACTCGAGCCTCGACAAGTCGCCTGAACCCATCGATTTTACTGGGTCAGTCACGCCATCGATGTAGGCTTTGAGCTTCGGCCAGTTGTCGCATCCATGGCTCCGCGCCAGCACGAGTTGCGCGACGTGCAAAGCGAACGTCGCCGGATCGGCATGGTGGTAGAACCTGTTCACGTCTGCGACGGCGTTCGGCTCCCCGGAGACAACGCTCCAGCAGTTGTTTTGCCTGGCGTTTGAGCTGTCTCAGATCCGGCCGTGCGGGCAGCTTGCGGGTGGGAAAGGTGTGCGCACGATGAGCTCCTTTCCTGGCGGCGCCTTCGTGTCAGCCGTGTGCCCGGTGTCCGTTCATTCGGGCAGAGAAGAGTTCATCGAAACCGTCAACTGTGCTGACACTCGGGTGGACTCAGTCCTTTTCGCGGACACGGCAGCGCCCTGATGCGCTTTTCGCAGCGTACCTGCGAACCACTGGACCTGCAATTCCGGCCTGCTCGATCCCTCGATCGCGCGCGGACACGGCATCCCTCAACCAGCGGCCGCGGCGTGGTCGGTTGAGCGGTGGGCGCTGGTGGACCCGTTTCTGGGAAGACCGATTGTCGAGGCAGATGAACAGCCCGGCGCACCGTGGGTCGTGGTGATCGGGCACGACGTCTGGCGAACGCGATTTGCCTCGGATCCCGACGTGATTGGACGGGAGCTTCGTCTGGGCAATATTCACCACACGGTCGTCGGCGTCATGCCCGAAGGCTTTCGTTTTCCGGTTGCGCACAGCTTCTGGGTTCCCTCAGGCTATCGGGACGCGCCTCAGGCAGGCAGGCGCTGGAGGCGGCGGCCTTCGCCTTCGAGGTGGTAGACGCACCGATCCTCCCGGGTCGTGGGTTCCACTCCGGCGATCTCTTACCAGACGCGCGGACCGTCATTTGTCAAACCAGTCGTTTGTGCGGCTGATACTCGGGGGCCACAACCCGATCGGACTTTCGCTCACGGGCATTTACCCGGTTCTCTCCTTCACCGTCTCGCAACGAACGCGAGAAGTGGGCATACGCGTCGCACTGGGTGGACACCCTCGACGTGTCGCTGCCCCGATGTTTCGCCGCCCGGTGACGCAGATCGGGCTGGGTATCCTGCTCGGATTAGTCCTCGCCGTTGGCATATCGGGAGGAGATGCTCTGGGACTCGTTGCAATGTATGGGTGTGTCATCCTCGCGATTTCTTCGCTGGCGATAGTCGGGCCTGTGCGACGTGCGCTCCGAATCCAGCCAATCGAGGCGCTGCGGGCGAAGTGATGACCCTCCCTCGCGACGCCATCCGTCCGCGCGTCGCATGGCGTCGTCCGCCCGCCGACTTCTCTCCTCTCGTGTTCTTGCGTTGTCAGCCCGCTGGCGTTAGGATCCGCGGTGCGCCGCGAGGGCGGCCGACGGTCCGCGTAAAGGGTCAACCCACCCCTGTCGACTTCCCTGACCTTCGTTCCTCGCCCCAACTGCGGACACCGGGCGATCTGGAAGGGCTTGTTCCCTTTCGAAGGAAAGAAGGTGCGTGATGTCCGACGAGAGTCGCGGGTCTGCGCCCGCCCCGCTGCCCCCCCTGACAACCCGAATCTCGATTGGCTTCGAAAGAAGGCCAAGCGTCGTCTCGAGGACTTACGAGCGGCGGACCCCGGCGCACAGCTGGCGGAGGCGCAGTTCGATCTCGCCAGACTGTACGGCTTTTCGAGCTGGCGGGCTCTCAAGGCGCGAGTCGATTCGCTGACTATCGAGGGCCAATTGTTCGACGCTGCCCGGAAGGGTGATGTCGACACCTTGAGCGGGTTGCTCGGCGACTCCCCGGATAAGCTGCAGGCGCGGGCGAAGCCGTATGAATGGTCGTTGCTGCACTTCGCGGCGCACAACGGCCATCTGCCCGTAGTCGACATGCTGCTGACGCATGGTTTGAGCGTGAACACGCGCGAGAGGGGAGACAACACCTACCCGATGCACTGGGCTGCGGCAGCGGGTCACCTGAATGTCGTGCGTCGGCTCGCCGACGCGGGAGGCGACGTAGTCGGACACGGTGACGATCACGAACTGGAGGTCATCGGCTGGGCGACCTGCTGGCATGGATGCGACGACGAGGCACATCGCGCCGTCGCGGATTTTCTGGTCAGTCGGGGTGCGCGCCACCATATCTTCTCCGCGATCGCGATGAACCTTGAAGGGGAGGTTCGCCGGATCGTAACGGCGGATCCGTCAGCCCTCAACCGTCGGATGAGCCGAAACGAGAACAACCAGCTACCGCTCCATTTCGCGGTCCGAATGCGTCGGCCGCCGATGGTGGCGCTGCTGCTGACGCTAGGTGCCGATCCGCTCGCGGTGGACAGTGGCGGCATGCCCGCGGCAGGATATGTGATCGCGCCGGACATGGACCGGGAAGTGATGGAAAAGATCCGTCACCTCGCCTCTGCGGGGCTCGTGAGCGCCGAGCGCGGACATCGTCCGCCGCGCGGCAGCATGATGGATCTGGTCGCCCTGCTTTCGCTCGGGGACTGGCGGCCGCGTGTCTCGGATGGCGCGAAGTACTCGCGTCATTGACGACCTCGCCCGCTCGCCGATTCGGCGAACGCGCCACCCGTGGCACAGTGGAACGCGGCATGGCCGCCGACCTCGTCGTGCTCGTCGTCGATCCACGAGCTGGTGCTCTCGAGGCAGAGTCGTTTGCGCGTGTTCGCTACGCGGTACGCGGAGGCCGGGTCATCTACGATGCTGGCGAGTCGACCGACGCCGCCACGGTCGCCGAGCTCAAGGGCTTACAGAACCAGCTGCGGGGCGCGCTGCTGAACGGCCGACGCGACGAGTATGCGTCTCTGCTCGCGCCGGAGTGGCGCGTGACGCATGTCGATGGGCGCGTCCTTACGAAGCCGATGTTCTCCAGCAGATGTTCGGCGGACCGTCGCCGCTCGCAGACGTGACCGCCCCAAATCGAAGTCCGCCTCTTCGGAGATGCGGCGGTGACCACCGGCCGCACCATCGCCACGGCCCGCGATGGCACGCGCATCGTGCTGCGATTCAGCGATTATGCCGTCAAGCGCGACGGCCGTTGGGTGATCGTCGCGTCACACGCGACGGCGCTGCCTCGAGACTAGATCAGGCCGTCGTGCATTGGTGCCTTCGATTCCTGGAAGCTCCATGACCCACGGCTAGCTTAGCTAGGGAGGCGTCAGAAAATAACTGTGCCGAAAATGGGGCCTCATGAACCCCGCTGCGGCCGAACGGTGTAGTTCCAATCTCCATGAAACCGTGCCGGTCTCAGATTGACGCGACGGACCTCGGCGTCGGCGACCTTCACGCCCGGCGGATACGTGTTGCGATCAACGGCCGCTTCGACCCGCAGTCCCGCCTGCGTCGTCGTGGCGGCGATGAGGTTGACGATCACCTGATAGCTGAGGAGCGGCTTCCCGCGCCAGTTCAGACTGATGAACGAGAAGAGCCGATGCTCGATCTTGTTCCATTTGCTCGTGCCCGGAGGAAAATGGCACACGGTGATCGGGATCTGCAGTTCGTCGGCGAGGTGTTGCATTTCCACCCGCCACAATCGAATCCGCGGGCCATGACTGCCGCCGGCATCGGCGGTCACCAACAACCGCGTCGCCGTCGGATAGCGCGACTGGCCCATGTGCTGCCACCAGCGCCGAATGCTTTCCACGGCGAAACTCGCGGTGTCGTGATCGATCCCGACATTGACCCAGCCCACGTTCTGCCCGATGTCGTACACGCCGTATGGAATCGCGCGGCCGAACTCGGGAATCACGAAGTCGTGCACCAAGACGCGCTCGGGATCGCCCGCGGGCCGGCGCTCGCGGCCGCCATTCTTGAAGTTGCCGACCAGTTCCTTCTTCTTCTTTGTGTCGACCGAAATCACGGGATTGCCCGTGCGCAAGCACGCTCGCACGTGTCGATTGATGTACTCAAACTGCGCGTTTCGATCCGGATGACTGGCACCTTCGATCGTCTTCCGATTCGCCTGCAGGCTGTAGCCGAGGCCTGCAGCAGTTCACTGACCAACTGATGCGACGCGTGATGGCCCTTGCCGGCGCAGCTCCGTGGCCAGTTGACGCACGCTCTTACAGGTCCACTCTCCGTCGTGCGCTTCCGGCCACCGCCCGGTTGGCGAATGCGTCCTGCCACCCCCGTGCTGGCGGTCTCGCTCGTCGCTGACCATACGATCACTACAGAAAGAGGATGCCACGCGCGCATTTATGACATGTTAGAGACTGCACGCGCGATGCCACGTCGAGAAGTTACGGGAAAGCGACAAAGGTCTGACGTCGGCCGGCGTCCGTGATCCGAGCGAGCTCATCGGCGCACGCCGCTGTATCGCGGTCACCGCTGCGGGTCCGTGGCGAACGCCGCCCTGGGGGTTGAGCACGCCGAACATCATGAAGATCTTCATCAGCTCCGTCGTTCGCGGACTTGCCTCGTACCGCGCCGCCGCAAACCACGAAGGCGGGCTGTCTCTGTCTCAAGAGAGAGCTACGGTTGGCACGCCATCCTGGCGCCACCCGCGAGCCGGCCTTGTTACTAGCGCGGATCCACCACAATCGGACGATTGACGTCCGCGTCGCCGTGATGCGGGAGCGATTGGCACGCGGTCAACGCGGCCTGCAGCACGGGCAATTGGGATTCGGCCTGCGTGATGTGCGCCTTGGTCTCGGTCATCGCGGCCACGATCGCCGCCTTCTGTTGCGGCGTGGCGTGCTGCATCTGGCTCTGCAGGAGCGACACTCGACGGTGCAGCGAACTGATCTCGTCGGTTTTGGCCTTCACCGCAGCGCGCTGCGTGGCGCATCGATCCGTCGGCGTGACTGGCACCGGGCCAAGCGACAGCCCACCAGAAAGAGTAAAACGGTTCGAACCACTCGCGATTTCCGGGAAGTCGAAATACTGGAACTTGATCTCTGCGTCCCCCGGGGTGGTCACCGGATAACTGAACGTCTTATACACGAAGCCGAGAACGTCATCCTGATCGGTGAACACGTTCCAGACCGACTGATTGCTCGCGATCGCGCCTGTGACTTTTGATTGGACGGCCGATTTGATCGCCGCGATCTCCTGGTCGGTGATGGGATCGAAATTTCCTATCTGGATTCGTTTCGTGACGAGAGCATTCAGCGCCTCTTCGATCGCCTTGGAATAGGCGATGCGCCCGAGGACAATCGAACTGTGAGGCGTCGAGTCCTCTTCCATCACGACAGCGATGCAGCCCACCAGTTTGGGTTTGGGCGCGGCGTCCAGATCCATGTCGAAGCTTGCTGAGGAGATGAATGCCGGAATCGTGGCAACCTGGCCCGCGGTCATATTGTTCGGAAACTCGGTCCGGAACGCATCGTAGGCTGGCGTAATTATCCCGATCGGCCCTGATTGAAACGGCAACTGCTGGGCGCCGAACGCAAAGTACGTCGTCCACAGAAACGGCTCGGAGCCCCCACTTTCCGCCTGTGAAACGCAGCGAAGCTCGGTTAGCCGCAATGTCACGCGTTGAAGGCCCATGTTCGACTCCTTGCATCAACGAATTTCCGCCGGTCGCGACCACCGAGTTGTCGGGTGCGCGGCACAGTGTAGCGCCTTTCGCAAAGACGCGGCGTTAGCGATGCGGACGACGACGCGCTACGAGCTATGGTCTGCCGGCGCCAACTGCGCTTGCGCCGGACCACGGGAAGCCGTAGCGTGAGACCATGAAAACCCGCCTCATCGTCGCCAGCCCTCGGGCCAGCCGCTCATTGGCCTCGACGGCGGACCCGATTTCGACCTCGCAGGCACGCACACTAATGCCACGCAGGATTGGCACACGTAGCGACACTCGACTGCCCCTGCAGCCAGGCACACACACAGAGGCAATCGATGTAAGCGCTACTGCACCCCCCGTGATAAAAGATGCCACGATCCGCAGCACCTTGTTCCTGACCGCAGTCCTCCTGGCGGTCGGTTCGCCGCTCCTTGCGCAGAGCCGTGCGACCTACACCCAGTTCTCGCCCAACTCCGTCAAGGGCGCGCTCTACGTGCCCGACAGCGGTCCGGCGCCGCACATTGCGGTCCTCGTCATCCATCGAACCGCCAACGTGCTGGCGACGGCCGCGACCCGCGAGCTCTCGAGCCGCGGGTTCATGGTGCTCGCCATGAATCCTCGGTCGGACAACAACGAGGCGGCCGTGCACTTCGAGGCCAATGCGCTCGACGTCAAATCCGGGATCGAATTCCTCCGCTAGCAGCCGGGCATCATGATGATCCTCCTCTGGGGGCACAGCGGTGGCGGCCCGGCCACCAGCTTCTACCAGGCGGTTGCCGAGAGTTGGCGGATCCTATCAGCCGTGGGTGAGCGCGGTTGTTCGGATCCCGTTGTGGTAGGTGCAGCACGCCCGCCCCGGCTCAACGTGTATGCTGTCGTCCATCATGAGTTGGCTCGGATGGCTTGCGCTGGTTGTCCTCATTACAGGCGTCGCCGCGATCACCGGCATCAAACCGAAGGGAACGCGACACGTCGCTCGCACGCGGCTGATGGGCGGGGCACGACTAGCTCTCCTGGCGGTCGCCATCATCATCGCCTACCTCGTCTTTCGAGGACGCGCCGGCGGTTGATTATCGGGAAGGAGTGAATTCGGCGCTGGCCACGGAGAACAGCCCGATCCCGGGCGCGGCGATCGAGAAAATGCTCGCGTCGCCCTGTTATCTATCGACTCGCTGGAGGCGGAAGCTTCCTGCCCCGGTCGTACGGCCGGTAACCCTCCCACGCCCAGGGCATGCCGGGATCCGCCAGCGTTGCCTCGGTCAAGCGCTGGTAGAGGCTCTCTGCGCGCACATCGTTCGAGAGGAACAACACGCACCGCCGGCCCTTCTCGACGCAGATCGCCTGGTTGCCGGTCGTGTCGTTATGCCCGCCCTTGAACAACGCGCGCCCGAACGGGCCCTCGAACGTGATCACACCAAGTCCCGCTGAGAGCTTGATGGCCTCCATGGCAGGGGAGGTGGTCTCCACCAGCGTCGGGAACTGGCTGGGCGTGCGGATCGCCATCTGCGGCTTGACCATCTCGGCCCGGGACTTGACCGAGAGACCCTCGCCACGTGAGAAGCCTGCGAGGAAGTTCGCGAAGTCCGCGATGGTTGTGTCCATCGACCCTGCCGCGCGCGGCTTGCTGCGCTGGTCGTGCGCCTCGAAGGCGCCGTCGACACCGTATCCGTCGGCGAGGTTGTCGGCAAAGTCTGACCGCCACATCATGCTGGTCCGCGTCATGCCGAAGCGGTCGAACACCCGGCGCTGCATCTCATCGCCGACGTTGAGGCCCAGCCCGGTCTCCAACACGAACTGCAGCAGGATCAGGCCTTCGCCCGAATAGGCGTAGCGGCTCCCCGGAGCGAAGTGGAACCGCATCTTCTGATCCGGCTCGAGGAAGGCGAAGTTGGCCAGACCACTGGTGTGGCTGAGGAGGATGCGCGGCGTCAGCTTGCGCCAGCGCTCGTCCCCGCTCAACGCCTCATAGAACGGGTACTCGGGCAGCGGCTTGGATAAATAGGCCGCGATCGGCCGGTCCAGGTCGAGCGTTCCTTCGTCCACCAGCTGCATGACCATGTAGGCGAAAGCAAACTTGGTCAGAGAGGCGCCATACATGATGGTGTCGATCCGAAGCGGCAGATTCTTCGCGACGTTGCGACGACCCCAACTCCCTACGAACACGACCGTCGCATCGTCTATTACGGCCATGGCTAAACCATGGACCCCGACCTCGGCCATCATGCGTTTCGCTTCACGCTCGATGTGCTCGGCGGAAACCGGTTTGCCGTCGAAACGTCGGATGGCGGCATCCCCGGCGCCCGCCCCACTCAGCATCATGCCGACCAGCAGGGCCGCCGCTCCTGTCGAGCTCGTCATGTCCGCTCCTTCCGGTGACTAAACCTTCCCACGCCTTCGAGGGTCCAACGATCAGCCAGCGTCTGTCGACAATCAGACGGCATCTTACGCCGCGCTGAGGGGAGTCGACGATGAGAAAGCAGTGGGCCATCCGCGTTGATCCCGTCGGCCCGGGCTTGCCCGATCTCCGGAAGAGAGATGTCCGATCGGCGGAGCCAGGCACTGCCGTGTGACGCGACGTGAGCGGATTTACGGCAACACCACGTGCCGTGGGACCTTGACGACCAGGGTTCCGGCGATCTTGTCGTGCCACGTCTGCCGCTCCGGATCCTGCAGCATCCAGAAACAGCCGATCCCGAGCGCGGCGATCGAGAAAATGCTCGAGAGTCCCCGCACGACGGAGTCCACGAACCGCAGGTCCGTGCCGTCGGTTCGCGTGACCCGCAGATTGCAGATGATGCCGCCAAGGGTCGTCCCCTTCCATGCCCAGAAGGCGACATGGTAGGTGAGCAGCAGAAAGTAAAAGAAGCCGTCGTTTCGGTGCATGTCGAGC
>JACDBQ010000014.1 GCA_013694845.1 Acidobacteriota bacterium | reverse complement strand
ACAATGCGGGTGACGAGACGGGCTTCAGAGTGGAGCAGTCCACAAACGGCACGACGTTTGTGCAGGTGGCTACCGTCGCCGCAGGCGTGACCACGTACAGGCACAACGGGCTCACGCCCAATACTCTTTACTTCTACAGGGTTCGGGCGTACAACGCGGCGGGGAACTCCGCCTATTCAAACGTTGTGCAGGTAACGACGAAAGTGAAGTAAGCCGCCGCCGCGCCAGGCTGGCGCGGCCGCCTCTGGCTGCCGAGATCGCGTATCCCCTCACCGAGCGAGCGCTGCACCGCCGATGGATCTTGCGGGCAGCGCTCGAACGGTGTGGAGCATCCGCCTAACCGGCTTCAGTCCTCATCTTCGTCGTGACCCACCACCTTGACCCACCCGTACATGTCGTCGTTCACAAAGTGCGTGAGGACCGAGCAAATAACGAGGTGGCGGCCCTTGTGGTTGAACTGCACGACTTCGACCCGGTCGAGCAACGGAACCCTGGGCGTCGGGGGGCCCCGTGCACCGTGCTCCGATAGTCGTGAAATTGCGCTGAACCCGATGTAGACTCTGTTCGAAATTCCGATACACGGACGTGAGACACGATCATCTCGGGAGCGTTTTCACGCCGATCGCTGTCGCGCAGCCGCCGATACGGAGGACTTTATGGCGCTTGATCTTCTGGGTCGCATCGGCAACTTCCTCGGTGGCCGACGCCCCTGGCACGAACTGCCCCGCCTCCTTTCGATGCCTCAGCTCGTGCAGATCCGCAACGAGCTGCGGGCGAAGAACCTGCACGATACCGAGGAGCCGCCGCTCGAACGGAAGGAGATACCAGCCGACCTCAAACCGGAGCTGCGCGAGGAACGTACAGTCGATGGCAGCTACAACGACCTGCATCACCCGGCCATGGGCAGCTGCGGGAGACGCTTCGGTCGGAACTTCCCGCTCGAGCATGTCTTCCCTGACACCGCCAACCTGCTCAATCCGAACCCGCGCGTCGTGAGCCGCGAGCTGATGACGCGTCATCAGTTCCAGCCCGCCACCTTCCTCAACCTGCTGGCCGCGTCGTGGATCCAGTTCATGGTGCATGACTGGTTCGTGCACAAACGCTCGAGCGTCGACGACGGAATCGACATTCCGCTGGCGCCGGGGGATGACTGGTCCGATCCGAAGATGAAGGTCCCGCGCTCGGTGCCTGACCCTGCACCGGCTGGATCGACGCGGCCGCCCGCGTACGCGAACCCGAACAGTCACTGGTGGGACGGGTCGCAGATTTACGGATCCGATAACGACACGGCGGCCAGGCTCCGAACTCATACCGGAGGGCATCTGAGGCTCGAACCAACCAAGTTGCTGCCGGTCGATCCCCTGTCCGGCCTCCATCTGAGCGGGTTCACTGACAACTGGTGGATCGGTCTCGCCATGCTCCACACGCTCTTCACCCTGGAGCACAATCACATCTGCGATCTGCTGGCGCGCGAACATCCTGACTGGAACGACAATCAGCTGCACGCAAAGGGAAAGCTGATCAACGCCGCGCTGATGGCGAAGATCCATTCCGTGGAGTGGACGCCCGCGATCCTGCCGCATCCGGTGGTCGGTATCGCGATGAACACGAACTGGTCCGGACTGACGGGCGGGGATCTGCAGGAGGTCTTCGAGTTCCTCGACGATAGCGAGATTCTCGGCGGCATCGTCGGATCCAAGGCCGACCACCATACGGCGCCATACTCGCTGACCGAGGAGTTCGTCTCGGTCTACCGGATGCACCCGCTGATTCCCGACGACCTGGTGTTCTGCTCGGCATCGACGGGGCAGGTGCTCGAGAAGCGCGAGCTGCCAGAAGTGGCCGGGCGAAACACTCCAGGGGTGGCACAGCGCATTTCGATGCTCGACCTGTTCTACTCGTTCGGTGTCTCTCATCCGGGCGCGATCACCCTGCATAACTATCCCCGGCATCTGCAGAACCTGCGTCGAGACGATGGCGAGCATCTCGACCTGGCGGCCGTGGATATTCTCAGGGATCGCGAGCGCGGCGTGCCCCGCTATAACCAGTTCCGTCGGCTGCTGCGAAAGGATCCCGTGAAGTCGTTCGACGAGCTGACTGATAACGCCGAGTGGCGAACGGAGCTCAAGCGGGTCTATGGTGATGACCTCGACAGGGTCGATCTGATGACCGGGCTGTTCGCCGAGCCGCTGCCCAAAGGATTCGGCTTCAGCGAGACGGCCTTCCGGGTGTTCGTGCTGATGGCCTCCCGCCGCCTCAAGAGCGACCGGTTCTTCACCGACGACTACGGCGTCCCGCTGTACACCGAATTCGGACTCGACTACATCAAGAAGAACTCGATGCTGTCCTTGCTGAACCGGCATTTCCCGGAACTGGCCCCGGCCCTCAAGGATGTGAAGAACGCCTTCCATCCGTGGCGCACGGTCGGGCCGGCGTAGAGCGGTGACCTCGGGCAGAGTGCGCCCGCGAGAGTAACGACCTATGAAGATTGCACCTGGCATCTACAGCATGGGGCAGGACAAAGGCGGGAACGTGCACGCCTATCTGCTGGACGACGGTCAAGGGCTGACGCTGATCGATACGTTGTACGACGACGACGGCAACGTGGTGCTGGCCGAGATCGCGAAGATAGGCCGGACGCCGGCCGACCTGAAACAGATCATCCTCACCCACGCGCACAAGTCCCACGTCGGCGGGGTGGCAGCGCTCAAGAAGGCCAGCGGCGCGGCGGTCTCCTCGCATGCCTGGGAGGTGGACATCATCGCGGGCCGACGGAAGGCGACCCCCGTCGGTAAGATCCCGCGCAAGCCGTTGGCGGTTGTGCACCTGCAACTGGGGTTGGCGCTCGGCTTGGGCAAGCACGTGGCGTGCGAGGTCGATCGCACGCTCAAGGCGGGCGATCGGGTGGGTCCGCTCGAAGTGGTCGAGACGCCGGGGCACACGCCCGGATGTCTGTCATTCTGGTGGCCCGAGCGGCGCTCGCTCTTCGTCGGGGACGTCATCGCGACCTGGCCGGAGCTCGCGCCCGGATGGCCTGGCCTGACGCTGGACAACCCGCAGAACCTACGCTCGGTTCAGCAGCTCACCGATTTCGGGAATGCCGAGATCCTTGGCGTCGGCCATGGCGAACCGATTATCGCCGATGCCGCCGCGCGGGTCCGGGAAGTGTCGCGATAGGGGAACTCGCCGTCTCTCGGTGGACGGATTCGAGGATCTTGTCAGGCTGATGGTCGCGACTGGGGAGCTCGGGAAACAATCCCCCGCCGCGAGAACTGCCGTCGGCGGGGGTCATGGGGTAACGCTCAGGATGATGCCCGCCGTCAGCGCTTGTCGCCGGGCTTCTTGGGCGCGGCAGTCGGGGCCTTGGGGGTCCAGAACGGATCGGCCTCTGACCACCCCTTGGGGAGGGTGCTCATCTGCGGACTGAGCTTGAACAACATTCGCTGTGAACCCTCGACCGCGTCCAGCATCATCTCGCGCATCGTCGAGCGCCCGTTCTCACCCACGGCGTTTCGGAAGGGATCGCCGGTGTGCATCGGACCCGAGGCGTCGAGTGCCGCCAACGACGTCGCCGGATAGAAGAACAGGAAGACGCCGTCCGCCATACCGGCGACCACCCCGTAGACGGCCCAGTGCTCATCCATCTTGGCCGTGTTGTGGGCCGCGACCTGCATTTGCCACGCCTCGGTGAATTCCCGGCCGCGCCCCGGTTTCGTGCGCACGATGTCGACGGCCATGTACCGCATTTTCGCCAGATTGACCTGCGGCTGGTAACTCAGCCCCGGACGGAACGTCGCCATGATGTTCGAAGTGCGCGACAGCAGGTCGCCGTCCTGCGACGAGAACTTCTCCTGCTCGGTGCTCAACGCGGCGTTCGCCTCCATTGCCTGGTCGGCTTTTTCCCACGCGGCGTACGACGCCCAGGGAGTGAGGAACCAGGCCTCGGACGGTCCGGCCAGGGAACGCATGCCCAGCCAGGTAATCGGTGCCTGCAAACGCGAGTACGCGGCGCCCCAACCAGCCTCGACTACGGCATGTGCGCCGGCCTTGCCTGGGCGCACTTCTTCACGCACGATCTCGAGGAGCGGAGGCGGTGGCTCCGACTGCGCGAACACGGGACCTGCCGAAAGCAGAGTAATACCGACGACCCGACCGAGGCGATGGAGCTGACGCATAGGAGACCTCCATCGTGCTGGAACGAGCACGACATGACAGACGACTGCGGGCCTCCGGAGAGTCCGGAGCAACCGCACCTCGGGAAGAGGCCAGACTGCTGGGCGCAAGTGCGCGCGACTCTAGCAGGTCGCCGGATGGCCGTCAATGGCAGAGGTTGAGGAGCCGCGTCCGCAGCAGCCAGCGATACTAGGACGGGAGGGCCTCGTAAACCGCACCGGCCGCGGCCGCGACCGAGACGCCCAGCAGCGACCCACCGATCGCGTCGGTGACCCAATGACGGTCGAGATACAGTCGGCCGATCGTGGATGCGGCTGCGACCAGCCCGGCGGCAGCAAACGCGGGCGCCGCAGGAACGATCTCCTCGCGCGTCATCACGTAAGCGCTGGCAAGGGCGACGGCCGTGGTCTCCATGGCGTGACCGCTCGGAAAGCTGGGCTTCTGCTGGCGATGTTCAGGGTGGCCAGGAGGCACCACCCTGATATGCAGCGTGTGCGTAACCAGACGATTGAGGACCTCGGACGCAGCCGACGCCAGGACGGGCACCGCCGCACGCCAGCCGAGGCCGTGATGACGTAAGGCGAGAGCGAGGCCGATGGCCACGGGAAAGTGCAGATATTCCTTCCCCAGGGGTTCCGACACTTCCGCTGCCGTGTCGCCCGCCGGTCCACGGGCCGCCTGGAGATGGTCGCGGGCCTCGTTGTCCGCCCGCTCTGTTCGGCGACGAGCGACCAATGTGGCCGTGTAGCCAAATCCCAGGAGCGCCGCGGCACTGATGCCACAAAGAATCGGAGGTGCGGTTGATCGCATGAGTCGGGTCGCCTGCGAGCCGCGTGCCACGGACGACCGGGTTCTGTTCGAAGCCAGCACCGAGCCCCGGCTCGCTGATGAGCATGGAACTTGCTACAAAGGGGCGCAGCGTTCACACATAATCCCGGCGCCAGCAACAAGATGCATGGGACCTGCGGCAGTTTTCGGAACCACCGGGTTCACCCACTATGTCAGCTGTCCTCATCACCGGCTCCGCCGGTCTGATCGGGTCCGAAGCCGCGCAGTTTTATGGCCAGCGTGGCCACCGGGTCATTGGCATCGATAACGACATGCGCAGCCGGTTCTTCGGACCGGAGGCCTCCACGCGCGCGAAGCGCGACCTGCTGCTGCGCGACTACCCACAGTACCGCCACCACGACACCGACATCCGGGACCGCCAGGAGATCGAAAAGATCTTCGGTGAGTACGGCCGCGAGATTGACCTGGTGATCCACGCGGCCGCCCAGCCCTCGCACGACTGGGCTGCGCGAGATCCGCACGTCGACTTCACCGTCAATGCCAACGGCACGCTCACGCTCCTCGAGGCGGCGAGACAGTTCTGCCCAGACGCGGTGTTCGTGTTCGCATCGACGAACAAGGTGTACGGCGATCGGCCGAATGACCTGCCGTTGGTGGAGCAGGACACACGGTGGGAAATCGACCAGGCACACGAGTATCGCGACGGGATCAACGAGTCGATGAGCATCGACTCGACCAAGCATTCGCTGTTTGGCGCGTCCAAAACGGCGGCCGACCTGATGGTGCAGGAGTATGGCCGTTACTTCGGCATGAAGACCGCCTGCTTTCGCGGTGGATGCCTGACCGGCCCGAATCACGCGGGCGCACAGCTGCACGGATTCCTCTCGTACCTGATGCGCTGCGTGGTGGAGAACATCCCGTATACCGTGTTCGGTTACAAGGGCAAACAAGTGCGGGACAACATCCACAGCTACGACTACGTGTCTGCCGTGGATCAGTTTTATCGGGCGCCTCGCGTCGGAGAGGTCTACAACATCGGGGGCGGCCGCGACTGCAATTGCTCCGTGATCGAGGCGATCTCGTTGTGCGAGGAGATCGCAGGCAGGCGGCTCGATTGGCGATACGTCGACGCGAACCGGGCCGGCGACCACATATGGTGGATCACGGATACCCGCAAGTTCCGCGAGCACTTCGGCGCCTGGACTCTCAGGTACGACCTGCGCGCCACGCTGGAGCAGATGCTGGACCGTTACGCCGCACGCGGGGTCTGAGCGCACCACGATGTCCCTCGAAAGCAATCTCCGCGCGATGGAGCGCAGCCGCGAAGCCTACTGGCGCCGTTACCCGGCCACGTCGCCGGTCAGGCTGCGCTGGCGTGCGGTGACGGTGCGGCACTGCTTTCACGTGCTGCCGGGAGAATCGCTGCTCGAGCTGGGCGCCGGCAGCGGCCTGTGGACCCGGCACCTCGCCGAGGCGCTCCGGGGCGAAAACCCGATCACCGCGGCCGTCTTCAACCGCGATCTCGCGGACGAAGCCGCAGCCTGCCGGTTACCGAATTCGCGGGTGATCCACGTCACGGAGCTCGCCGAGCTCCCGGCGGAGAGTTTCGACTATATCGTCGGCACGGCGATCCTGTGCCACGATGCCTACGCTGAAAACCTTGCCGCCTTGCACCGGCTGCTGAAGCCGGGCGGACAGCTGCTGTTTTTCGAGGCGAACTACTGGAACCCGCAGGTGTTCGTCAAGAACACCATCCGGCCCATCGGACGGTGGACGGGAGATGCAGAGTGCCAGATCGGTATGCGCAAGTTCGAGCTGATGAAGCGGGCATCGCACCAGGGATTCACGAAAGTAGAGATCGTCCCCTACGACATCATTCACCCGCTGACGCCGCAGCGCCTGATCCGTGCGGTCCAGTCGGTCGCCTTTATCCTCGAACACGCCCCGCTCATTCGGGACATGTGCGGGACGCTCTACATCTGGCTGGTGAAACCGGGCGAGCCGCAGCGTCCGCAGGTGAACCTGGCCTCGCATCCGCAGCTGTTCGGCTCGACGTCCGTCGTCGTGCCGTGCCACAACGAGGAGACGAATGTCCGTCGGGTGATCGATGCGCTGGTGGCGACATACGACGCGTACATCCACGAGATCATCATCGTGGACGACAATAGTACCGACCGGACGGCCGATGTGGTGCGTGACGCGATGAAGGCTGACCCGCGCGTCCGACTCGTGCAACGCGAGCCGCCGAACGGTGTCGGACGCGCCTTGCGCGACGGCTATGCCGCGGCGACCGGGCGGTACATTCTGACGATGGACTGTGACTTTGCGATGCTCGTGCCCGAGTTTCGGGATCTGTTCGATTGCATTGCTGACGGGCACGACGGGGCGATCGGCAGCCGGTTCTCCCACGACTCGGTGCTGATCAATTACCCCTTCTTCAAAATCGTCTGCAATCGCGCTTTCCATTTGCTCGTCAACCTGACTCTGCTCCGCGGTGTCCGCGACGTTTCGAACAACCTGAAGCTGTACCGCGCGGACATCCTCAAGACGCTCGACATCGAAGAGCCTCATTTCGCCGCGAACATGGAGACCGGGCTGAAGCCGCTGCTCGCCGGCTATGACCTCCGCGAAGTGCCGATGTCGTGGATCAATCGCACCACGGGCATGGGTGCATCCTCGTTCCGGATCGTCAAGGTTGCCCCGGGGTACTTTTTGGGATTGATGCGGACGATCTGGCGCGTCTGGCGCGGGCGGCGCGACTTTAGGCGGCCGCTCGCTGACCTTCAGGCGGCACCGGAGTCGGTCGATGCTCCGCGGTGAGAGCGGCGTCCGCCGTGCGCTCGAGTGGGCGGATCGGCACAGCCACGGCCTCGAACGTCGCGGCGTGCTGCTGTTCGCGGGCGTCTCGACCCTCTACTGGGCGGTGACGGGGGTGCTTGCGGCACGCAAGCTGATGTGGAACGACGAGCTGTACACGTATTACGTCACGCTGCTGCCGTCGATGCGCCAGGTCTGGGCCGCCCTGCTGTCGGGCGGGGAGCAGACGCCGCCATTCTTCTATTTTGCGACCCGCGTCTCGTTCGATCTCTTCGGTGTCAACCATCTCTCGATTCGCCTGCCGGAGATGCTCGGCTTCTGGGTGATGAGCGCGTGCCTGTTCGTCTTTGTGAGTCGCAGGACCTCCTCGTTCCCGGCGCTGTCGGCGGCGACATTTCCGCTGGTCACGATTGTGTACAAATATGCGTACGAGGCGCGCGCCTATGGCCTGGTGCTGGGTTTCGCCGGTCTCGCGCTCGTCTCCTGGCAATCCGCGGCGCTGGGTCGCCGCCGCGTGCTCTCGCTCCTTTGTCTGGCGATCAGTCTTTCTGGCGCCCTCTCCAGCCACTACTACGCGATCTTCGTGATCTTCCCCCTGGCGCTGGGCGAAGCGACGCGGACTTTCATGAGGCGCCGCCTGGACGTTGCGATCTGGGCGGCATTGGTGGCACCAGCGGCTCCGTTCGCCTTGCATCTGCCGTTGATGCGGGCCGGACAGGCGTACGCGGGCGCGTTCTGGTCCCCCCCGCAATGGCTGGACGTCCCGGATTTCTACGAAGACTTGTTCACCCCCGCGCTGGTGCCGGTCGCCGCCATCCTCGTGCTCGGGGTGATTCACGCGGCGCTCGTCCGTGACGAGCCGGCGCCAGCCATCGAGGCAGCGGCTTCGGCCCCGCCGTCTTCGGCCACGCCGTCTTCGGCCACGCCGGCCGCCGAAATCGTGGTCGCCTGCGGCTTCATCGTTATTCCTGTGGTAAGCGTTGTCCTCGCGAAGGTGGCAACCGGAGCGTTCGCGGATCGCTACGCCGTCCCCGCCGTGCTCGGCTTCGCGGTGCTCGCCGGATTCGGAACCGCCGTGGCCTTCAAGAGGCATCCGGTGATGCGCGCGACGGCCGTGGGGTGTCTCGTCGGGTGGTTCGCTCTGAGCCAGGCGCGGGAGTTCGTCGAGCCGACCGGGGTCTCCTTACCGGTAAGCCGCCTCACCATCGACCGGCCGGCCGCATGGTTGAAAGCCGCTCCAGGGGGCCAGCTTCCGGTTGTCGTGGCCGATTCGCATACGTTCACCGTGCTGACTCACTATGGGTCGCCCGAGATCAGGGCTCGAATCGTCTACCTGGCCGACGCGGATCTCGCCTTGAAGCACCTCGGACACAACAGTGTCGAGCGCGGCATGCTCGATCTGCTCAGGCCCTGGTTCCGAATGAACGTGGTGGAGTTCGAACCGTTCGTGGCCCAGCATCCGCAATTCCTCGTGTACGGCGACTTCTTCAGAATGGCCTTCGTCAACTGGATGACCCCCGAGCTTCAGCATCGTGGAATGCGCCTGGAGCTGCTGAATCGCGAGGGTGACAATCTGCTTCTGCTGGCATCGCGACACGAAGGCGAGGCGGCGGGGTCGAGCGCACGTGTCATTTCGCCACTCGAGCCTTCGAGCGCGCGCCTCCCACCACCTCGATGAGCAGTCCACCTCAACACGGCGCATCAGCCGCTGCCACCGCACGTCCTGCCGGTGACGCTGCTCCGGCACCCGGCACCGCCGCCGCGCGGCGGGCGGACGCGCTCGCTATCATTCTCGTCGTCGCGGTCGCGATCGTCATGTGGCTGCCGCGTCGGGCTGGCCCGATCGACCTGCGATGGGACGGTGCCGTGTACTACATCCTCGGCACATCACTGGCGGAGGGGAAGGGCTACAAGCTCCTCAACGAGCCGGGTGAGATCGACGCCGTCCAGTACCCGCCACTGCTCCCGGCGATTGTGGCCGCCCACCAGCTGCTGCTCGGTACCAGCGACCCGACCACCGTCGGCCGATGGCTGCGTCTCACGTCCTGCCTGATCTTCATCGCATATGCGGTCGTCGTGCTTCGATTCCTCAGAACCTGGCTGCCTGTGCGATACGCCATCCTCGGCGCCCTGCTCTCGCTGTTCTGCTGGCATGCGTGGTTCTTGTCCGACGCGCTCTTTCCCGAGGTCTGGTTCAGCGTCGCGACGCTCCTGTTCCTGATGTCGGCCGGAAGGGAGGGCAGCAAGGTGCACTCCACGCTCGCCTACATCTGGGTCGTCGCCGCCTACGCGCTGCGCACCGTGGGGCTCGCCGGCTTCGTGGTCTGGGTGCTCGACAGTGTGATCAGGCGGCGTTTCCGGCAGGCGGCACTCCGCGCCCTGCTGGCGCTGATTCCGGTCGCGTCGTGGCAGATGTACGTGGCGTCGGTGGAGCGAAGCCACGACTACACCTCTCCGACCTATGAATATCAGCGGTCGCCGTCCCTTTTCTACAACGTCAGCTACGCGACGAACATTGCCCTGCGGGATCCTTTCACACCGGAGAAGGGTCCGGTCCGGATCGAGCGGCGCATCGCGCGCAATGCCCTCGACATCCCCGTGCATGTCGGCGAGACCCTGAGCGCTTCGCGCCGTTACTTCGAGATGTGGCTTCACCGGGTCGTCGGCCATGGCCCGATGGCAAACGCGACCGTGCGTTGGGGCGTGTTCGGCGTGCTCTCGGTGTTCGGACTGCTCGTTCTGGGTGGGACCGGGCTTCAACTGCTGCGGGGGCAGAGGCTGGAGCCGCTCTACGTCCTCGTCTACGCCGGCGCCATGTGCCTGACCCCATTCCCGGGGCAGTTCCTGCGCTACCTGATGCCTGTTGCGCCTCTCCTCGCACTGTCGGCGATTGTGTTCCTGGCGCGTGCAGGCCGAGGAGGTCGCCGTTGGCCCGAGGGCGACTGGCGTCGCACCACACTGCCTTTCCTTGTGCTCGGCCCGGCACTGCTGGTTCAGATGATCACGGCTGCAGCCGTATACACGGGGGAGCATCGGAGGGTTGCGTACGTCGACGCGGCAGGGAAGCCGGTGACCTACCGGCTGTTCTTCTACAACCAGTCGCAGCAGGAGTTTGATCAGACCGTCGACTACCTTCAGGCGCACGCGCAGGCTGGTGACGTAGTTTCCGCCGGCACCCCGCACTGGATACACCTGCGTACCGGGCTCAAGACCGTGATGCCGCCGTTCGAGCCCGATGCGGCCAGGGCCCAGGCC
>JACDBQ010000008.1 GCA_013694845.1 Acidobacteriota bacterium | reverse complement strand
CACCGTCGTTCTTTCGCTGACCGAGGAGGTGGTCGGATCGGTGCGACCCGCCATCCTGCTATTGGCCGGTGCTGTCGGATTTCTGCTGCTGATCGCCTGTGCCAACGTGGCGAACCTGCTTTTTGCGCGCGCGGAGGCGCGCCAGCGTGAGATTGCCGTGCGAACCGCGCTCGGTGCGGGCTCAGGGCGCCTCGTGCGGCAGCTGCTGACCGAAAGCCTGGTGCTCGCCGGCGTGGCGGCAGCGTGCGGTCTGCTGCTCGCCTGCGGCGCCGTTCGGTTCGTCGCCTGGTGGGACCCGGCGAATATTCCGCGCGTCGCCACTGCGACGCTCGATGCCAGGGCACTGTCGTTCACGGCGCTGGTGGCACTCGTCACCAGCAGTCTATTCAGCCTCGCGCCGGCATTGCGGGCGATCCGGGTGGATCTCACGGACTCGCTGAAGGACGGCCAGACGACATCTGGCGGGGGCGCTCGCCAGCGGTTCCGGAACACGCTGGTCGTCGTAGAGATGGCACTCGCGGTCGTCCTGCTCGTCGGCGCGGGCTTGATGATCCGGAGTCTCTGGTCGCTGAGCCACGTCCCGCTCGGCCTCGATCCCTCGCGCGTGCTGACGATGCGTTTGTCGCTGCCGCCGGCGACCTACGAAAAGCCCGAGGCGGTGGTGTCGTTCTATCAGGAGCTCGTCAATCGCGTCAGGCGAGTGCCCGGCGTTCGCACCGCCGGGATGATCCGATCGCTGCCGCTCGGTTCGACGATCGGCGACTCCGGTGTGATGGTCGATGGCTATGTGCCGCTTCCGGGTACCAATGCCAAGGGGGACTGGCAGATTGCGACCGACGGCTACATCGAGTCCATGGGCGAACGCATCATCCGCGGGCGCGCCTTCAGCGCCGCCGACAAGACCGGCACGCAGCTCGTTGCCATGATCAACGAAGAAATGGCGAGGCGTTACTGGCCCGGCCGAGACGCGCTCGGCGGCCGCTTCAAGCGTGGCGGGCCCGACCGGCTGTGGATCACCGTCGTCGGAATCGTGGCCGACGTAAAACATAACGGAATCACCGGGGTCGTAAAGGAGAAATTTTACGTCCCTCACACTCAGTGGCACGTGTCGACAGGCGACGCCATCCGGTCCATGTCCCTGGTGATCAAGGCTTCCGGTGATCCGTTGTCGATCGTCGGCAGCGTGCGACGCGAGATCACCGCCCTCGATCCGGCGCTGCCGGTCGCCGACATCCGCACGATGGACGATGTCGTCGGTGCAACCCTCTCGACTCCGCGATTCACCGGCGTGCTGATGACCGTCTTCGCGACCCTGGCCCTGGCGCTTTCGGCGATCGGCATCTACGGGGTGCTGTCGTACGTGGTGAGCCGCCGCACGCGCGAGATCGGCATCCGGGTCGCCATCGGCGCGGGGCGGGGACAGGTGCTACGCCTCGTGCTCCGCCAGGGGCTTGCCCTGACGTTCACCGGGGTCGCGATCGGGCTCGCCCTCGCGATCTGGGGCGCCCGGCTGATGCAACCGGTGCTGCACGGGGTGAAGCCTGGCGACCCGATGACGTTTGCCGCTGTTGCGAGCGTGCTGACGCTGGTGGCGATCCTGGCGAGTCTCATACCTGCACTCCGCGCCACGCGGGTCGATCCTGTCGTCGCCCTGAAGGCCGAGTAGAGATCCATCTGGTACAGTTGGTTGGTGCCGGAGCGTCTGTTTACGCCGCGTTTTTTCGTGATGTGCGGCTTCAGTTTCACGGTCTTTCTGTCAGCCTTTCAGCTTCTACCGACCGCGCCGTTTCACATCATCGACCTCGGGGGCTCGACGTTCGCGTCGGGCCTGTTCCTGGGATTTCTGACCTATTCATCCGCCTTTTCGGCGCCGCTCACCGGTGCATACGCCGACCGCGTGGGCGCTCGACGGGTATTGATCGTTTCGAGTCTTGCCCTCGTCGTCTTCTCGATGCTGTACGCCGTCATCACGGACGTTCGGGTGATGCTGGCGCTCGTGCTCGTTCACGGGGTGTTCTGGTCGGGGCTGCTCTCTGCAAGCGCTGCGTATATGACCAACCTGCTCCCGGAGCGCCGGCGCGCGGAAGGGATCGGCTACTGGGGGTTGTCGACGCTTGCGGCGGTCGCGGTTGCGCCGACGGTCGGCTTCTGGATCTACAACCGCGGCTGGCTGTGGCTGTGCATCCTCTCTGCCGGGTTGAACCTGATCATGGCGGTGATTGCCACGCAGCTGGAGGAACAGCCGCGCGCCGTGGCCGTCGCGGGAGCGCGTCCGAGGGGACTGCTCGAGCGGCGAGTGCTCATCGTTTCGGTCACACTCGCGCTCTACTCGTTCGGGTACGGGGGAATCACCAGCTTCACGGCGCTCTACGCTGACGCGAACGGTGTGGTCCCGAAGGGGATCTACCTGACGACGCTTGCGATCGTGATCCTGCTGACTCGACCGGTGCTCGGCCGGCTCGGCGATCGATGGGGCTACACCACAGTGTTTGTTCCGTGCCTGATCCTGATCGCCGTCGGCCTGGGCGTCCTGGCGCTGGGAGGGACTCGCGGATATCTCCTGGCGTCCGCGGTCATTTTCGGAATCGGGTTCGGGACGGCGTATCCGACGTATGTGGGCTACGTCATGCGAGGCGTGAGTGCGGATCGCCGTGGAGCGGCGTTCGGTGCGATCCTGGCCGCGTTCGATACCGGCATAGGCACGGGCTCGACCTCGATGGGCTGGTTGATTCAGCGCTACGGGTTCTCGACGGCCTTTGGCGTAGCGGCCGTTCTCGCGATCCTTGCGCTGCCGTACTTCCTGGCGGTGGACCGGGTCTATACCAGGGAGTGATTGACGTCCGTACCCCACGGTGTAGCGCAGGCCTTTCAGGCCTGCATCACCTCGGTGCACCATGACCATGTCCGACAGGCAGGCGTCAACGGCCGGCGCTACGCTGTAGGACGTGGAGCCTAGAACCCGACCCGGACGCCGACGTCGACCCGGCGCCCAGGCGTCGCTGCCGTGGGCTGGCCGAAGAACGGCGACGTCATCACGCCTGAGTAGCCAACCCGATTGACCGCATTGAACAGGTTGAACCCGGAGGCAAACAGCTCGAAGCGAATGCGCTTGTTATCCGCCACGCCGCCGAACCCGCCGCTGAGCTCACTGCCCGCCGCGCCGCCGACGCGCTGAATGATCATCGTCGGCTGACCGCCGTGCGCCCCGCCGCCCCCGGCGGGCGGACGCTGACCGAAGCCGAACGCATAGCTCACGCGGCCGCCGAAATCCCAGGTCGTCTCGGTGCGGGCGCTGTTGCGGGCCACGCCTGCGGGACGGTCGTTGAACACCGTGTCGGCGTTGTCGTCGCGACCGGTCGTGATGTTGTAGGGCGTGCCGCTGCGCACGCCGCCATTCAGCGCGAGGCGCATGTTGGTGACAAGCGGCATGCTGAACATGCCGCTGACCGAATGACGGGGCACGCCCATGGCCGGCCCCCATTCTGTTCCGAGGTCGTAGCTGTTGGCGGGGACGCTGAAGGCGCCGTCCGCGTCGGATTCCTGCTTCAGCCACCCGTAGTTGGCAAACAACATCATTCGCTTCGCGGGCACCTGGAGGTTCATGCCGGCGACAAAGGTCTCACCGCGCATGTTGGCGGTGGACTCGACC
>JACDBQ010000915.1 GCA_013694845.1 Acidobacteriota bacterium | reverse complement strand
CGCTTCCTCAGTTAGCCGGACGGGAGCCACCGTGTTGCGCTGAAGCATGGGCGATCCTTCATCGGGAACACGCGCTGTCCGCGGCAGATGAGGTCACCTTCGGCGCGGTATCACGGCGCGAGCGATGTCGTCAGGAGCGGCGCTCGCCTCGGCGAGCAGCACGCCCGCGGCGGACCAGATCCCGGACCGGCCGGACGTGCGGTGGAAGCCACCACCGGTTGGACCGGCGAAGGCGGCCACCGCGACCCACACGCCGTGGTCGGCGGCGACCCGGCGGGCGCGCTCGCCGTGGATCTCAGCCTCGTGATCGGCGTGGACAACCCCAGCCACGTACCCGTCGATGCCCAGCGCGGCCGTCTTCGCGGCGTGCTCGGGGATACCCGTGTCGCGGCAGACGGCAAGCCCCAGCCGCCACCCGTCCACTTCGATCACGGTGGGCTCCCCAGGCACAAAGTGAGCGGCCTCGCTGCCGTGGAGGTACACCTTCCCATAAGCCACGCGCGCGCCGTCTCCTTCCACAGCCAGGATGCCGATGCGCGGACCCGGCACAGGCGCGCCGACCAGCGCAAGCGTCCCTGTCTCGGCGCATGCGGCGACCATCGGAGCCAGCCGTTCATCGTCCGGAACGACCGGCACCGCGTCCAGCTCGTATCCCGTCAGCGACATCTCGGGGAAGACCACCACCCGCGCGTCCGCCGCCCGAACGGCCTCCGCGTGAGCCACCGCGTTGGCCGTCACGTCGTAAGCCGTGCACCTCGGCTGCGCCACCGCAATGCTCAACGGATGCTCCACCCCGAACTCCCCTCATCGAATCGCACAGTCAGCCTACAGAGCGGCCACATAGCGAGCCGTTGCGCGCCTGCCGCAGAAGCTTGCCGTCGTTCCACCAGCACATCACCGCTTGCCCGGACCCAACGCTCCCCAGCCTCATCACCCAAAGTCACTGTTCGACGCTGCCGGTGGACCGATACACGACAGTTGAATACGCGAGCCCACCAGTATCAAGCGCCCTTGCTCGCTCGTCCGGTTGGGTCTTGTCGAATTCGGTTAGTGCTCAGCCGCTCGTGGGCGCGGGTGGTGGTCCGGTGCGATCGGCGTCAATGCGCTGCCTACCGGAGTGGAGCGGGATGTCGAGCACCCATGGGATCAACCGAGACACGACCACTCCGTGATGGGCGGTATCGATGAGCCCGGACTGAGCTCGCATGGGCTTCGTCCGTCCCAGGGAAAGAATCGCGCATTGGCCTGACCGATCACCATGGCTGTGTCGTGTTCAGTGCGCAGACCGCTTCCGTCGCGGAGCGCGAGGACATCGGTCAGTCGTTCGTAGATGACTTCCTGGATGCGTGTCTCTCTGGTTTCTCCGAGCCCGTCCTCTGAGTCTGTCGGGTAGTGCGCGTTGACGTGGACGTGGACCAGACCCAAAGCGTCCAAGCGCGGTGGCAGGACCACGGGCATGCTGTTGGTCGTGGCAATGCTGGGACCGGCGATCACTGCTCCCGCGCTGGTCCCAGCATAGGGCGCCCCGGCTTCGACCTGTGCGCGAATGGGATCCATCCACCCTAGGGTCTGCAGGCTGTGAGCGAGTCGAAAGACATTGCCGCCACAGATGTAGAAAGCTGCCGCGTGGGCGATTGCGGCGAGCGGCCGACGTTGTTGGTGGAGCAGCACGGGTGTCACGCCGGCGGTGGTCATCAGTGCGGATGCGCGACGCACCGCCTCGGCGGAGTTGTTGCCGGCGGCGGTCACAACCAGGATCTCGATCTTGTCGTGATACAGCGCTCGCAGCTCGTCTCGCACGAACGGGATCACGGTTCCGTCGTTGGCCAGGGCCTTGCTGAACAGTGCGATGTTCATGCGGTCCATTGATCGATTGCTGGGACGAGGTCACTGACCCTATTGAGGACGTGGGTGTGCGGGACCGCTCGCAGGGCCGCCTCCGGGTGGGCTCCGGTGAGCACGGCGGCACGGATGCCACTGCCGGCGGCGGCAGCGGCGAGAAGATCGTTGGTCGTGTCCCCGACGACCGCGACCGCGCGCACGTCGTTTGCGCGAAGGCGCAGCGCCGCTGTGAGGATGAGGTCGGGGGCGGGACGGCCCCGGCCGGCGTCTTCGGGCGACAAGGCGAGGTCCACCAGCGTGTCCCAGCCGAGGTGGCTCAGTATCGTCTCGCGCATGGTGCGGGAGAAGCCAGTGATCAGACAGATGCGAATACCTCGCAGGCGAACATCGCGCAGGCACTGTTTGGCGTCGGGAAACGGTTGCAGCACGTCGCGTTGCGCCGCCCGTAGCAGCTGGACTTCGAACTCTGCATGGGCGGCGTCTGCATGGGCGTCGCCGACCAGGGCGGCGAGCATCTCGCGTTTGGATGCGCCGCGGAACCGCTGGAATACCACCGGGTCGAACCGAACGCCGGCTGCCGCCTTGACTGCGGCTTGGACGACGTCGTTGTCGGCGACGGTAGTGCCGAGGAGGTCGAATACGGCGACCTCGATGTCGACGCGCTCGGGCGGTCCGCCCTGCTCAGGCACTGTGCACCTTTGTGATTTCAGCACTCGCCTGTAGCGCGCGCCGGGTTCGCGGCAGGTCGGCGAGCGCGATCCCGGCGTGCAGGACGTCGATGACGGCCAGGTGGGCGAGTCGGCTGCTCGAGGAGCCCATTTGCAGCCCTAGGTCAGGTCCGCCGGCGACGAGCAGCGCGTCGGCTCGCTCGGCAAGTGGCGACGAATCGAAGCTGGTGATCACCACGATGCGTGCTGCGGTCGGCGTGCGCGCGGCCTCGACGACGGCCAGGGTTTCGGCGCTGCGTCCGGTATGGCTGACCGCGACGACCACGTCCTCGGCGGTCAGCAGCCTTGCCTGGAGTTGTGCGGTGCGGACATCGCGCGGCGCCTGCGCTCTGCAGCCGATCGTGGTCCACCGGTAGGCCGCATCCGCGGCCGGCGATGCCGACGTGCCCACGCCGAACACCAGGATCTCCCGAGCCGAGTTCAGCAGCGTCACAGCCCGCCTCAACGCCGCCGACCGAAGCGTGGCCCGGACACTGCGGATGCTTGCGGCGTGGCTGGCCAGCACCGTGTCACAGAGTTCATCCAGGGTGGACTGGCTGGTCAACTCGTCGGGCGGATTCGGGACGGGCTGCTGACCGCTGGCTCGTGCCAGGGCGAGTTTGAGGTCACCGAATCCGTGAAAGCCGGCGGCTCGCGCGGCGCGGACGACGGTGGCCGGGGAGACCCCGGCCCGTCCGGCGACCTCGTCGGTCGTCGCTGATTGCACGAACGCAGAATCAGCCATGACCACGCGCATCACCTTCGCGTCGCTCGCTCGCAAGCCGGGCAGCGCGGCCGCGATGCTCGCTCGCACTCCACCAGGGACTGCTCGATGATCTGCGACACCGCCGCCTCTTTGGGAAACCACGTTTCCAACGATACACTGATGTGGGAATTCTGATTCGGAGGTTCGATGCACCTATCCACGCGAGTCCGTTCGCTGACCCCATCGGCCACGTCGGCGACCCGTGATCGGGCAACCATGCACGGTGTGCTCAACCTGACCGCAGGCGAATTGGACCTACCTACGCCGTCCGCGCTGGTCGAACTGGCACGCAGAGCTGTTGCCGACCCCGCGAACCATCACTACGGCCCCGCGGCCGGATCACCTGCGCTACGGGAACGCGTCGCTCACGACGTCAGCCGCAGAACGGGTGTGCATATCGAGTCCGGCAGTGTCCTGATCACCAACGGTGCGAAACAGGCGGCGTACCAGGCCATCTGTGCTCTGGTCGGCCCCGGTGTCGACGTTCTCATCCCATCGCCGGGCTGGGGCACCTACCCACAGATGGTCGCGCTTGCCGCAGGGACGATCGTCCCGGTGTCTACCGCGCCGTCGTTCCGGCTCACAGTGGACCTGCTGGAGCGGACCAAGAGCCCTGACAGTCGGGTCCTGGTGCTGATCTCGCCTGACAACCCGACGGGCACCACCTATGACCAGAACGAGCTGCGGGCTATCGCGCACTGGGCGATCGCCAACGACATCGTCATCGTCGCCGACGAGATCTACCGCGAGTTCACCTACGTCGGAGAACCGACGAGCATCCTGGGCGCGGCACCCGAGGTGAAGGACAACCTCATCATCGTGGATGGCGTCAGCAAGGCCTACGCGATGACCGGATGGCGCGTCGGCTGGCTGATCGCCCCGCCAGCGGTCGCTGCCGCGACCGCTGCCATGCAGTCCCACACGACCTCGAACGTCAACGGCGTCAGCCAAGCACTCGCGCTGGCCGCCCTGGACCGGCCGGACCTCGCTGAGCGACATAGAGAGATCCTGCGCTCACGCAGAATGCTGACTCTGCAGCACCTCGCAGCAATCGACCAGGTCAAGTTCCACGAACCGCAAGGAGCGTTCTATGTGTTCCCAAGACTACGCGGGACCGGCCCAGATCTAGCCGACCGATTGCTCGACGAAGCCGGGATCGGCGTCGTCCCCGGCGCCGCGTTCGGCAGCCCATCCCACGTCCGGCTCAGCTTCGCCGCCGACGAAGAAATCCTCACCACAGCGCTCGAACGCCTCGCAAGGTGGGTGCGACAACGACAGTGACCATGGCGCGTCGAAGGTACGCCGAAGTTCGGGACGTTATGGGTATCTCGCCCCGTACTTGCGGTGACACCTGGCCATCATCAGGGCGCCCTGCGAGATCAAAGGCCCTGCGCCGCAGTTCGGCAATCCTGGTCGGCCGGGAACGTGGTCGTCGCGCTCACGGGGTTTATGACGTCCGGCTCGCCGGTCAACCGCTGGGTTTCGTGGTGGCATTCGCCAACTGTGCCAGCTTCATGCTCTAGGTCATCCTCGGGCACGGGATCGCCATCACCGCGCCGGACGAGACAAGCAGCGCAGCGGCAACCCGATGAGCGGCATCGACCAGCTCGGCGCGGCCATGATCGTCGCCATCGTCGACGCGACACCGTTCGGCATCGCCAGGGCGGCCCCCACGTTCCTCCACCCGGACTGGCTGCTGTGTGTCATCGAGGTGGGGCTGTGCTCCTCGGTGATCCCCTACGTCACCGACCAACTGGCGATGGCCCGACTCCCGCGCGCCACCTTCGCCCTCATGCTCGCGATTTCGCCTGCCATCGCGCCCGGGATCGGCCTGGTTGTCCTGGGCCAGGTACCAGGGAGGGGCAGCTGATGTCGTGCTGTCGGTCTTCGGCGTGATGTACGCAAGCGATCACGTCGCCGCCGCGCGAGAGCTCGCTCGCGTCCCCGCTCCGCGCGCTCGCATCGTGCTGGCGGCCTGGATGCCGGGCAGCTTCATGCCCGCGTTCGGTCGGGTCGTCGGCCCGTACGTGCCGCCACCGACAGCGCGCCCCCGAGCCGCTGGGGCGACGCGGCCTCGCTCGGGGCCCTGCTCACCGACAGCGGCCTGCACCTGACCTCCAGCGCCACGCAGGCCGTGGACCTGACGTTCCCCGACGCACCTGCTCGCAACCGCGACCAACGCGGCGTAGCGCGCGTTCGAACCCATGCCGGAGACCGATCGGCTAC
>JACDBQ010000907.1 GCA_013694845.1 Acidobacteriota bacterium | reverse complement strand
TCGGCGGTTGATCGGGGGCACAGGTGGCATCGATCCCGTCGTCCCGATCGACGCCCACGGATCGGCGGGCGCCGGCGGTACGGCCGCGCCTGGGCGCGCTGAGCGGCGCGCGCTGAACCAGCGGCTCGCCGGCGCTCGCGAGCGAGAGGTCGCCATCAGCGCGACCGGCAAGCCACAGATTTTCCTGGGCGGTGGCTACGACCACGCGCGGCCCAATCCCCGCATCTTCCCGCGTGTGGACCGCTTGGAACCCTCGTGGGACGCATCGATTGCCGTCTCGTGGACCCTGTGGGACGGCGGCCGGCGCGGCGCCGAACGGGCCGAAGCCGCGGCGGTCGCTCGCGCGCTCGAGGCGCGCATCAGCGAATTCGACCGGCAGGCCGCGTTCGATGTCGAAGCGCGCCGGGTCGACCTCGTATCCGCCCGCGCGGCCATCGAAGCGTCTGATGACGGCATCAGGAGCGCGGTGGAGGCACGTCGAGTGGTTGCGGAGCGCTACCGGGCCGGAGTCGTGACCAGCACGGACGTCCTCGAAGCCGAACTTGCCGTACTGCAGGCGGAGCTCGATCGCACCCGTGCCACCGCCTCGGCCCGCCTCGCGGAGGCACGGCTGACACGCGCCCTGGGACGATGACGTGAACGCGATCGAGGTCCGGCACCTGACGCGGCGCTTCGGTGCCTTCACCGCCGTTGACGACGTGTCATTCGAGGTGGGCGCCGGAGAGATCTTCGGTTTTCTCGGCAGCAATGGCGCGGGCAAGTCGACGACCATCCGGATGCTCTGCGGCCTGCTCCGCCCATCGTCGGGCTCCGCGATCGTGGGTGGAATAGACGTCGGGCACGATCCGGAAGGGGTCAAGCGCCGCATCGGGTACATGTCCCAGCGTTTCTCGTTGTACGAGCTGCTCACGGTCGATCAGAACATTTCGTTCTTCGGCGGAATCTACGGGCTGGACCGCGAGCGGCTGGCGGCCCGGCGCGAGTTCGTGCTCGAGATGGCCGGCCTGCGCGGTCGCGAGGCCAGCCTCGCGCGGGACCTGTCGGGTGGATGGCGCCAGCGGCTGGCGCTCGGGTGCGCCGTGCTCCACGAGCCACCGATCCTGTTCCTGGATGAACCCACTGGGGGCGTGGATCCGCTGTCGCGGCGTCAGTTCTGGCGGCTGATCGACACGCTCTCCGGGTCGGGGGTGACGGTGCTCGTCACCACGCATTACCTGGATGAAGCCGAACGCTGCCATCGAGTCGCTCTCATCCACGCCGGCCGCCTGGCCATTATCGGTACGATCCCCGAGGTGAAGCGGATCTTCGCGTCGCGGTCCATTCTCGAGCTGCGCGCGGCCCGTCCGGTCGCGGCGATGGAAGCGCTCGATGCCATGCCGGAAGTCGAGAAGACCTCGCTGTTCGGCTCGGCCGTGCACGCCGTCCTCAGGGCGGCAGACGTCGGTCCCGACCAGATCCGCGCTCGGCTTGTCAGCCAGGGGTTCGACGTCGGTCCAGTCGCACGAGTCGAACCGTCGCTCGAGGACGTGTTTCTCGACGTTGTCGACAAGGCCCAGGCCGGAGCGAATCCGTGAGGAGTGTTCTGGCAGTCGCGCGGAAGGAGTTGCGGCAGATCAGGCGCGACCGGCGTACGCTGATGATTCTCGCTTTCGTGCCGGCGCTCTTTCTCCTGGTGTTCGGCTACGCCTTGAACTTCGACGTCCGCGACATCGGGCTGGCGGTCGAAGATCGGGACGGCTCGTCCGAGAGCCGCACGTTGACGTCAGCGTTCGTCAACTCGGGGTACTTCAATCTCGCCGGCGCCGTGCACGATTCCCAGGCGGCCGAATTGATGCTCGACCGGAATGACGCCCGGGCCGTCCTCGTCATTCCGGAAGGGTTCGGGCGGATGGTCAGCTCCGGGGAGACGGCGCCGGTGCAGGTCATTGTCAATGGTGACAATGCGAACACCGCGACCGCGGTCGTGGGATACGCGACCAGCATCCTGCAGACCGCAAGCGCACAATTCTCCGGCCGCATGCAGCTCGGATCCGCCGCGGCCGGTGCCGGGGGGCAGATGATGCCCATCTCGGTTGAACCACGCATCTGGTACAACCCCGAGCTGCGGAGCGCCCTGTTCCTGATCCCGGGCCTGATCGCGTACTTGACGATGTTGATGTCGGTGACGTCGACGGCCCTGTCGATCGTGCGCGAGAAGGAGTCGGGCACGATCGAGCAGGTCCGGATGGCGCCCATCGGTACGGTCGCGTTCATCCTGGGGAAGACCCTTCCATATTTCGGCATCGCGCTCGGGTCCGCGGCCCTGGTGTTCCTCGCTTCACAGCTGCTGTTCGATCTGCCGATGCGCGGAAACTGGCTGACGCTGGCGGCGGCGATGGCTGTTTACCTGCTTGGCGCTCTCGCCACCGGGCTCCTGGTATCGACGATTGCAGACACCCAGCAGGTCGCATTCCAGATCGCGCTGCTCGTCTCGCTGCTGCCGACCCTGATGCTCTCGGGATTCATCTTTCCGATCGCCAGCATGCCGGACTTTCTGCAGGGGCTGACACGCATCGTTCCGGCCCGGTATTTCCTGGTGGCGCTGCGCGGGATCGTGTTGAAAGGCACGGCGGCGTCGCACCTGCTGCCCGAGTTCGGGGCGCTCGCGGTCTACGCTTCCGTCGTGCTGGGGCTCGCCTCCTTGCGGCTCGCGAAGGACAGGGCGTGAGGCCCGGGGACGTGGCCTGAGATGCGCCGCCTTCGCGTGCTGATCTGGAAGGAGCTCCTCGAGATCCGGATGAACCCGCGGCTCTTCGGAATTGTCGTGGTGGCGCCCATCCTTCAGCTCGCCATGCTCGGCTACGCCGCCACGACGGACGTCAGGGACGTGCCGATCGTCGTCGCGGACGGGGACCGCTCGTCGGCGAGCCGCGAGTTGATCGGGCGTTTCGAAGCATCGCGGAATTTCAGCGTGATCGGGACGGTCACGACGGTTTCCGAGATCGAGCGATTCCTGGAAAGCGGAAGAGCCTGGCTGGCGCTCGCGATC
>JACDBQ010000902.1 GCA_013694845.1 Acidobacteriota bacterium | reverse complement strand
GGTCCACACTCATCGCCGTCCGCACCGGGATCCCCGCGCCATCTAACGCCAGCGTCATCCAGTCAAGCGCGTCGGCCTTGTCATCGACGAGCAACACAAACTGGTGAGACATAGCCGCGCCTTTCGATTGTTGAGGGTGAGTGAACCACCACCTTACGACGGAACGATCAGGCCGCGCGAGGCTGCCGGGTGCGGTTCTGTATCCGAAAAGCCGCACGTGGAATCAATGCGATTCCGGTATCCGGAACGAGCCATCGTCGTCGATTCTCTGGAGCGTTCGCTATTCACGGACAGATGCACCCGCTGGTAAGATGGCGTTTCTGACAATAGTTCTGGTCCGGCGAAAAGCCATCGTCTCTGACAATGACGACGGACTCCGGTATGCTCTGCGCCAGAAATGGATTCGCCCGGGTCCTGCGATCGGCGCTCGTCCGGTTGAATGGGACTCCACCAGAAAGGTCCGATAGTGCCAGAGCCAGCCGACGCTCCCATGCGCAACGACGACCCGCGCGGCCCCGAGCTCCAGACTCAGATCGATGACCTCCGGGTGGCACTTCAGGATTGGCGGCGGACGCGGGAATACTCACTGCCGACGGAGGAGCGCCTCGCGCAGATCACCGTGCAATGCGCGCGGATGGTCGAGTCGTGGCAGCAGATGGAGCAGCGTCGCGGCGCGGCCGTGTCCGGCCCCGACGAGCGACCTGGCGACTGGGGCGCCGGCGGGAGTCGCCTCGAGGAAGACTCGGGCGAGCGTATCCGCGCCCTCGAACGCACCATCGAGCACGAGTGGGAGGCGCTCGGGGAGGGGCATGACCAGCCCGCCGGGCAACTCCGCGAGCAGGCCGTGAGTCTGGCGGAGAGCTGTATCGCCGCGGCCAATCTGACGGTGCGCGGGTTCGCGCGCGCCGAATCCCGCCTCGCCACACTCGAACAGGACCTTCAGGGCCGCATGACCCAGATGTCACGCGATCTCCAGTCGGTCGTAGCCGAGCTTCGCAGTGCGCGGCCCCATCCCTTGCCCGTACCAACCCCCGCGTTCCCGCTCGAAAGTGTGATGCGGATCCACGAAGAGTTGCAAGAGTCCGACGCGCCCGCGGTGTCGGGGCCCGATGCGGTCAAGGCCGGGCCGACTCACGCGCTCCCGCCGTCGACGGAATCGGCGACGGCGCTGACCGCCCGCGTGGAATCGCTCGAGCGAGTGGTCGGCAACGCCGCGGCCGCGCCCGCGCCTTCGATCGGTGCCTGGCGCCCGCGGTACGCAGTCATCGGTCTGGTCGCCGGCTTGGCCGCGATAGCCCTCTTCGGTCTGTGGATCCAGCGTCGCGTCGACACGCGTCTGAGCGACGCCGCCGCCCGGGTCTCCGCCGCGGAGCGGCAGAGAGACGCCACCACCGAGCTGACCAACACGCGTCTCGCCGCCACTCGCGAGGAAGCCGCACAACAGGTCGCAGCTGCTCGCGAGTCCGCGGCCCGGGCGCAGATCGTCGGCAACGTGCTCGCCGCTCCCGATCTGCTTCGCTACTGGCTGACCGGAGTGGGCGCCAATTCACGCGCATACGCGCAGGTGCTGCTCAGCCGGTCCCGAGGGATGGTGTTCAGCGCTTCGCGGTTGCCGTCGCCGGGCGCCGGAAGGACGTATCAGCTCTGGCTGCTCACCAGAGGTGGACCAGTCAGCGCCGGCCTGCTGACTCCTGATACCGCCGGCCGGGTCACGCTTGCGACCGACGTCGTTCCGCTCAGTGCCGAGAGACGTCTGATTGGCGCGCTCGTGACGCTGGAACCGGCAGGCGGAGGGCCCCAGCCGTCAGCTGACAGGGTGCTGATCCGGGAGCCGGTCATCAGTCCCGTTCGATAGCGAATGGCGCGGCTCAGTGCCTCACGGAGCGGCGGTCGGCGGGCACGATGACGCCTCGTGCGGCTGCCGTCAGCGATCCAGCTTCCCGATCACCCGGATTGTCGCCTCTGACCGCACCGTCACTCGCTGGCGGTCGGTGACACCAGCCGGGCTCCGGAACGTGACATCGTGCTCGCCGGGCGTGAGCGGAAGCGGCCCGAGTGGGGTGCGGCCCACTGCCTGGCCGTCGATCGACACCTCCGCCCAGGGCGCTGCGTCGATCGTCACCCAGCCAGGCGGCGGGGCGACGTGAATCGACACGGTTTGACCCGCCTCGACGTCGAGGGTCTGCCACAAGCGGTACCCGAGTGCCAGATTCACGAGCTCGATGTCGTGCCGGCCTGCCGGAACCTTGAGACCAGCGCCCGGCACGGATCCCAACAGCCGTGACTGTTCAAAGACCTTGAGCTCGATCGGGGAAGATATCCGGATAGTGCCGGCGGCGGTGTCCGTGACCTTCCCGCCGAGAACCCCGGCCGACGACGGGGAAGCCAACTGCACCCAACGCAGATCGGGCGCTACGGTGAGCCGCAGCGGAGCCGCCTCCGTCGAGCGGCTGCTGACCAACACGTTCTCGCCGGACGCTGCCGTCTCGACGACAATCGCCGGGTGCGGCGCGACCCACAGCGCACGCGCCAGCACCGCGATGACGCCCGCTTCGACGGCGGCGATCAGCGCGAGTGCCGCGAGCACCGAGGTGGCAACCCTCGTGCGCCCCACGGCGCGCGGACCAGGCGATGTTGACGCATGCGGATCGAGGACTCGGTTCTCCCC
>JACDBQ010000886.1 GCA_013694845.1 Acidobacteriota bacterium | reverse complement strand
GTTCAGGCCTGCATCGCAAGGTGGAGCGCAGGCCGTTCAGGCCTGAATCGCCAGGAGAAAGGGTCGGACGGAAACGTCCGGCCCTTTTCTCTTTTGCACCGCCCACCGCGGTGCAGCGCAGGCCTTTCAGGCCTGCATCGCCAAACGGTGTCAGCCTCAGCGCAGGCCCTTGAGCAGGTCGGCCGCGGCCTCCCGCTCTCGTCGCGCGGACGACGGAGCGGTAGCCAGGACCTGTCGATACGCCTCGGCGGCGCGATCTGGCTGTCCGCTTTCCTGGTACGCAATCCCGAGGTTCAGGCGCGCTTCGTGCAGCCGTGGATCCCGGCGCAGCGCTCGCTCGAACAGCAACACGGCATCCGCCGGCCGGCCCGCCTGCACCTGGAGCGTGCCGAGCCCATTCAACGCGTCGGCGAAATCGGGCTCGGTCTCGAGCGCTTTGCGATATGCCCGCTCGGCCGCGGGCGCGTCTTCGAGGGACCGACGGGCGTTCCCCAGGTTCGTCCAGTAAGACGGGTTGGTTGGATCCTGCTGGACGGCGCGCTCGAACGCGGCAGCCGCCTCGGTGCCACGCTCGGCGTCGGCGTGCAGCAGGCCAAGGCCGTTCTGCGCCATGGCGCTGGTGCTGTCGAGCGCCAGCGCGGCCTGTTCGGCGCGTGCCGCCTCCCCGCGGTCGCCCGCCTCGCGGGCCGCGACCGCAAGGTCGTGAAAGAGGGCCGCATCGCCTGGCCATCTCCTGACTGTCGCCTTGTAGACCCGGACCGCCGCGCGCGGGTCTCCGGCCTCTCTGAGCGCCTGCGCGTAGGTCGACTGGAAGACCGGCGCGTCGGGGTGCCGGGTCGCGAGCCCCTTCAACAAGACGACGGCGTCCGCAGTCTGACCGGCCCGGAGCGCGCCAAGACCCCGCTCGAAATCGGTCCATGCCCCGATCATGCGAGCCGGGTTCGACGCCCGGGGGTCATCAGCGGTGATCGCGTTCGATCCGCTGACGTAGCCGAGGGCCCGAAGTCTTTCGGCGGCGCCGGGCGCAGCCGCCGCCGTGGCGCTCGTGGTCGTGCCGGCGAGCTTCTGGAGCACCGCTGCCATCGCGCTCACCACGTTCGGCTCCGTGGATGCGAGGTTCCGCCCCTCGCCGGGGTCCTGCCTGAGATCGTACAACTCGAGCTCAGACGACCGAATCAGCTTCCACCGATCGTCAGCGAGGGCGGAGACGGCATGCCAGCCGGCGCGCCGAGGATAACGACTCTCGGAATACGGCGCCTGTGGCAGCGGCAGCGGTCGCAATCCAGCTTCGTGCAGTACGAGCGGCGCAACGTCCGCAAGCGACCGAGGCGTATCGTCGCGGCCGCCGGGGCCGGCAGCGGGGGTGATCACGAGCGGAACGCGCAAGGTGGCGTCGTACGCCAGCATGCCGTGCGTCGCCTCGCCGTGCTCACCGAGCGACTCGCCATGGTCCCCGGTCACCACGACGACCGTGGACCCGGTCAGCCCGCGAGCCTCGAGCGCGTCGAGCAGCCGTCCGACTTGGGCATCGGCATACGCGACTTCCCCGTCGTAGCCGTTGCCCCCGCCCTTCTTCAGGTACTCGGCAGGCGGTTCGTATGGCGCGTGCGGATCGTACAGGTGCACCCACATGAAAAAGGGAGTTGACCCCGGCTGCATCCAGTTCAACGCGGCGTCGACCACCTCCCCGCCCAGGCGCTCGGCCTCGAGCTGCTCGGCACGCGACGCATCACGCCGCACGGCATCGTCGTAGGTGTCGAACCCGTCATCGAGGCCGAAGCGGCGATTGAGGACGTACGCCCCTACGAACGCGCCCGTCCGGTACCCTTCCTCCTTGAGCACTCGGGCGAGCGGCGGGATCTTGCGATTGAACACCTGGCCATTCTCACGGACGCCGTGGACTGGAGGGATGGCGCCGGTCATCAACGACACATGTGACGGCAGTGTCAGGGGAGCCGTGGCACGAACGTTCGCGAATGTCCTGCCCCGAGCCGCCAGACGGTCGATCGCCGGTGTCAGACCACGGCCGACCCGGTCGGCACGCAGCGTATCGATCGTGATCAACAGGACGTTCGATCCGGTTTTCGGTCCAGGGACCTCGGCTCCCGGGTATCGCGCCCGCCATAGCGCGAAGGCGGAGGCAATGACGAGAAGCAGCAGGACCATCTGCAGCACGCGTTTCACCGGCTCATTATCCCTCCGCGCTGTCAGCTGTCAGCTGTGAGCACTGAGCACTGAACACTGAACACCGAGCAGATATGCCAAACTGACCCGGTGTTCACACCCGAGACGCTTCGATTCCTGCGCGCCCTCAAGAGAAACAACGATCGTGAGTGGTTCAGGGCGCGGAAGGACAAGTACGACGAGCACGTCCGCGCGCCCATGATCGCGGTGATCGAGCGGCTGGCGAATGACTTCCGCACGTTCGCGCCCGAGATCGTAGCGTCGCCGAAGACGTCGCTCTACCGGATCTACCGCGACACCCGCTTCAGCGACGACAAGACGCCTCTCAAGGTGCAGGTGTCCGCGTCGTTCCGCTGGAAGGGACTGGAGAAAGGGGAAGGGGCGGGGCTCTACCTCGAAGTGCATCCGCAGTGGGTCTGGATGGGGGGTGGATTCTGGGCCCCGCCGGCCCCGCAGCTGGTCAGGATTCGTGAGCACGTGGCAGCTACGTTCCCGGAGATCGACCACCTCACCCGCGCAAAGAGCTTTACCCGCGTCGTCGGCGAGCTGACCGGCGAGAAGCTGTTACGCGTGCCCAGGGGCTTTCAGAAGGACGATCGGGCGGTCGAGTATCTGAAATTCAAGCAGTTCCTGGGCGGCCGCGAGTTCCCGCCGGAGTTCGCGGCGACGAAGGACTTCTACCCTGCCCTGGTGGAAACCTACAAAGCCATCATGCCGCTGATCAGGTTCCTGAACGAACCGCTCTGAAACGAAAAGGGCGCCGCGGTCGCGGCGCCCTTTTTCGTCGCTCTCAGCTCTCAGCTCTCAGCTCTCAGCACTTCAGCACCCGAGCACTGAGCACCGAGTATCGAGTATCGAGTATCCGAGTATCCGAGTATCGTGTATCGAGCCGAGTCAGTACCGATAGTGCTCCGGCTTGTACGGCCCGTCGGCCGGCACGCCGATGTACTTGGCCTGTTCCGGTGTCAGCGTCGTCAGCCGGACCCCGAGATGATCGAGGTGCAGGCGCGCGACTTCCTCGTCCAGATGTTTCGGGAGGATGTACACCTTGTTCTCGTACTTGTCGTTGTGCTGGTGCAACTCGAGCTGGGCGATGACCTGGTTCGAGAACGACGCCGACATGACGAAGCTGGGGTGACCGGTGGCGCACCCGAGATTCATCAGCCGGCCCTCGGCCAGTACCATCACCGAGTGGCCGTCGGGGAATCGGAACTCGTCGTACTGCGGCTTGATGTTGATCCGCTCGACTCCTTTGTGTTTTTTGAGCCCCGCCATGTCGATCTCATTGTCGAAGTGGCCGATGTTACCGACGATCGCCTTGTCCTTCATCCGGGCCATGTGGTCCGCGGTAATCAGGTTCAGGTTTCCGGTGGCGGTGATGAAGATGTCCGCACGCTCCACGACGTCGTCGAGGGTCTTGACTTCGTAGCCTTCCATCGCCGCCTGCAATGCGCAGATCGGATCGATTTCGGTCACGATCACCCGGCATCCCTGACCGCGGAGCGCCTGGGCGCAGCCCTTGCCAACTTCACCGAAGCCGGCCACGACGGCCACTTTCCCGCCGAGCATGACGTCGGTCGCGCGATTGAGCCCGTCGATGACCGAGTGCCGGCAGCCGTAGATGTTGTCGAACTTGCTCTTGGTGACCGAGTCGTTGACGTTGATCGCCGGGAAGAGCAGCGTGCCCGCCTTCATCATCTCGTAGAGCCGATGGACGCCAGTAGTCGTCTCTTCGCTGACCCCGCGGAGATCCTTCGCGACGTTCGTCCAGCGCCTGGGATTCTCTTTGAG
>JACDBQ010000883.1 GCA_013694845.1 Acidobacteriota bacterium | reverse complement strand
CAACCGGCGCGATGCCTATGGGAATCGCTTCTATTTCAGCGGATGGGCACACGTTCGCACCGCACCCGGCCAGAATGCGCCCACTTCCGCCGCTGAAGATCAAACGCGGACCATTGACATTTACGACGTGATATTCACGAACCGTTAGGCGCCGACAAAGGATGGGTCAGTTGCGGACGATCGCTGACCCATCCAGCCGGAGGACGTGGTGTTTGGCAACTGTCCCGCGGGCGGCCCCTGGCTCGGGCGTTGCTGTGTGCGCGTCGCCAGTCAGAAGGCGCGCCACTGGGGTACGCCTCGCGCGCGGCTTACATCCTTCTTTGCGGCCGACCGGCTACGGCGCAGGAACCACGCAAGTGATACCCTTGGTCTGAGGGAGGTTCGAGGCGCTGACCCACATGGTGCACGTCTCGCCCCCCACGCGTCGCGCGTCGCTTGGGGCCTACCACTTTTGCCGTCGCTTTCAACGCCTTAGATGTCTAGCCTCTGCTCGGCAGAGATGTGTTTCGAACCGGCGGTTTCTTGCCGTCGAGCTGTCGGCCATCCATGCCGCGAGATGCTGCTAGAGCGCGTTGAAGGAGTCGAAGCTGCGCCCCGGCCGGCGCATTGCGCTTCACGGGGTCAGAATTAATGGACCAACGGGATCAATATCACTGGCGCTCGACATCGGTCGCGGACGACATGGCGGTCCACTGACAGGCTCGAACCGTTAGAAAGCCCAGTGGGCCACTTCCACGGACACGGGGGTCTAATGACTCTCGGGAGTTCAGGGTAACATCGGAAACCTCAGCCAGACATCTCGGAGGCACCTCCATGTCCCTCGAACCCGAACACCGCAATGAGCACTTCGCACTCCAGATTCACGTCGGCGATATACACTCGAAGCTCCGCTGTTGCTCGATCGTTGTGCTGGTCGGGGCGTGTATATTCGGCCTCTCAACCAACGATGCCCGTCCTGTTTTCGGCGCTCAAGTGCCCGTAGGAACTCTGATTGTCGTGATCGGCCTGACAGGCTGGATCGCGTTCTGGGTCCTAGAACGCCACCTGGTGCGCGAACTGATGAGAGCGTCACGGACCAGCACTGTCGTCGACAACCGCTGGTGCACGGCGTTCTATTCGGCGGGTGCCCTCGTCCTGATACTGATGGGCGGCGCGATTGGTTCCGCGGGTGTTCCCACGACGCCTTTCCGCCTCCCGCCCGGGATGAGTCCAACTCTCGTCCCATGTCCGCCGCCGGTGGGCGAGTCACCCGTTCCCGCAGCCCCGGCTGAGAAGATCCACCGCCAGCCCTGACCTTCCGACAGCCCGGGTTTGACACCAGCGCGGTGACGAGGGTGCGTCGCGTCGGTGGCAGAAGATGTAAGCGTTCCATGAAGGCCGTCTTGAAGCGTCCCGAGGGATCATTCAGGCTGGCCTTCGAAGGTGCGGATGGCGAGTGCGAGGATGGCGCGACGGACCGCGAGCAGCATGCTCTTCAGGTAGTCCTGATAGTCCGGATAGGAGCTGGTCCACGACCAGACGACCAGGCGCTCCGGCTCTCGTACCCGCACGGGCCGCAGCAAGGTCGCGTCGGCCAGCGTGAACATCGCCGTGTTCGCCCCGATTCCAAGTGCCAGAGTAAGGACGGCGGCGATGGTGAAGGATCGGCTCCGGCGCAGCAGGCGAGCGGCAAGCGACACATCGCGAATCAGATTGCGCATGGGTTCTCCGGGGCGGGATTGGCTCAGGGATGGCGCGGCGGGATCCCCGGATCGCTGCGGCCCACTCGCGGCCGAGGCTTGCAAGGCCGTCGCGTCCGGCCATCATGACGATCTCGCGAGCGGGCGCGCGCCGCGAGGCGGTCCGTACAAGTTGAAGTATTTCTTCAGCGAACTGGCGGCGGAATGCGGGCGGATGGGCCCACAGGAGGAATGTGTACAGCCGCTCTGCGGGTGTGCGCCTCACGCCCGCACCTTCTTGGCGCGCGCAGCGTCGAGCACCACCGAGACCCTGGCGGTTTCAGCCTGCAGGACCTGGCGCCGAGACGCGTCATCCGGTAATAGCGGAATGCGAGGTGCGGGATGCGGGATGCGGGATGCGGGCGAACGTTACTGAATGATTCTGGGCCTTTGCACCTTGATCGCCTCCGGGGAGGGGATGCTGGAGAAGGTCACGACTTCATGTCCGTCGACAACGGCGACCTTGCGGTAGAGGGCTTTGGCGGGCGCCTTGGCGACGCCGGCATTGCCTTTGATCCTGGCGATGTAGTTGCGCGTCTCACGGTACGGCGGCACGGCCCCGTATTTCTTTACCGCGCCGGGACCGGCGTTGTAGGCCGCAAGCGCTAGCTCCTCGTTGTTCGAATACTGCAGCAGGAGGCTCTTCAGGTAGGTAACGCCCCCCCGAATGTTCTGCGCCGGGTCGTAGGGATCCCTGACTCCCAGTTCGGCGGCTGTCGCCGGCATCAGTTGCATCAGCCCCATCGCGCCTTTGACTGAGCGCGCGAGCGGATTGAACGCGGACTCGGCCTGGATCACCGCGCGCACGAGATCCACGCGCACGTCATGGGCGGCGGAGTATTCGGCGATCAATGGCTCGAAGGTTTGCGAGCGCGGGCTGTAGGGCCGGGTGGACCGGACAGGCGAGGCGGCATTCGCCACGGCGAACGTCCTGGTCGCGCCAATCTTCGGCGTGGTCGACAGCACAAGGCTACCGTCTGGGTCACGCCAGGAATAGATCTGGGCGTCCGCAGCAGCCGGCCACACGGCGCCAAACAGCGTCGCGAGTACGAGCAGACGAAAGCTCTTGCAGCTCATTGAACAGGGGGAGGTCAGCAGTGTAACGCGATTCTGCAGGCTCCCACAAGGCAAGGGCGGTACCCGGCGCCTGTCAATCAGTTAGCGACTGAAGCGGGGTGTGGCGATGACGGAACCGAGGGCGCGATTTCAGTTCTGCGCGCCGGCCATCAATGCGGATCGGAGCGCGTCCGTGGCGGCAGTCAGCAGTTCCTCGATCTTTTCGGGGTGCTTGCCCCCGGCTTCCGCGAAGTCCGGCCGTCCGCCGCCGGCCCCGCCGATGATCGGAGCCAGCGCCTTGACCAGGGCGCCGGCCTTGACCCGATCGGTCAGGTCCTTCGACACCGCCACCACCAGCGTGACTTTGCCGTCACTCTCGGATGCGAGGACGACGACGCCACTGACGAGGCGATCGCGCAGCGTATCGGACAGTCCGCGCAGCGCACCTTTCTCGAGGTTCGCGACGCGTTTGGTCAGCAGTTTCACGCCGTCGACGATCCGCGGTTCGTCTACGCTCTGCGTGCCGGATCCGCCGCCAAGTGCGGCGCTCATTTTCAACTGCTCGACCTCACGTGAGAGGCGCTTCGTCTCGGTCTGCAGCCGCTGGACCACGTCGACGGCCTGTGCCGGGGAGGTATTGAGTAAAGCGACCAGTCGGGCGAATGCTTCCCGCTGTTGCTGCGTCCATGCAAGAGCCCCCATGCCTGTCTGTGCCTCGATGCGCCGGACGCCGGCCGCGACGCCGGTCTCTTCCGTGATCACGAACGGCCCGATGTCACCGGTCGCGCCGACGTGCGTGCCGCCACACAGCTCCATACTGAAGCCCGGGATGCTGACCACGCGGACGCGATCCCCATACTTCTCGCCGAACAGCGCCATTGCGCCGGCGGCCATGGCCTCCTGCGTCGACTTCACGTCGGTAGTGACGGCCGTGTTGCGGACGATCTGCAGATTGACGATCCGCTCGATTTCGTCGAGTTGTTCGTGGGTGACAGCGGAGAAGTGCACGAAATCGAACCGAAGTCTGTCCGGCGCCACCAGGGATCCGGCCTGTTTCACGTGCGGTCCGAGCGCCTGCCGCAATGCGGCATGCAGCAGGTGGGTCGCGGTATGGTTGCGCCGCGTGGCATCGCGAGTGCGCTCGTCGACAACCGCCGAGACCTGGGCACCTCGAGTGACCGAGCCCGAAGTCACTTCAATGCGATGAGCTCGAGGAAAGTCGGTGGCAATCCGCTCGAGCCCCGTGACTTCAGCCGTCCCCTCGTTCGACGAAATGGACCCTGCATCCGAAACCTGGCCACCCGCCTCCAGGTAGAAGGGCGTGGCGGTCAGCGTCAGAAATCCTCTTTGGCCCGCTGGGAGTCGTTCCACTCGATTCCGCTCTGTGTCGAACAACCCGGTGATTTCCGCGTTCGTCTGCGTGTGGTCGTAGCCAACGAAGTGATCCTTCTGATGAGGGACTGCACCTTCGCTTCCAACGTGAAATTTCCACGTGACGGCCTTGTCGCCTCCCTTGAACGAGCTGCCTGCGCGCGCCTTCACGCGCTGCCCCTCCATGGCGCGTTCGTAGCCGTGGCGATCGATCGTCAGACCGCGGTGACCCGCGAGATCTTCCATGAAATCGAAAGGGACCCCCAGCGAGTCGTAGAGGCGGAAGACGTCCGCTCCCGGAACGATCCTGTTTCCCGCCGCCGCCCGGTCGAGCACCTCCTCGAGGCGCGGCAGGCCGGACGTCAGCACCGCATCGAAACGCTCTTCTTCGCTGCGGACGATGCGCACGATGGTGTCGCGATTGGACTGCAGATCAGGATAGGCGTCGCCCATCCCGTCGACCACGACGTCGATCAGCTCGTGCAGCACGGGTTCCACGAAGCCCAGTTTCTTGCCGTGGCGCATGGCGCGCCGCATGATCTTGCGGAGCACGTAGCCACGCCACTCGTTCGACGGATTCACGCCGTCGTTGATCAGGAAGGTCATCGCCCGGATGTGGTCGGCGATCACGCGCATCGAGACGTCCGCCGGTAGATCGAACGACGCGGAATAGCGATGTCCCGCGCGCGTACCCAGGGCCTCCAGAATGGGCGCGAACAGGTCGGTGTCGTAATTCGAGAGCTTGCCCTGGATGACAGCGGTGACGCGCTCGAGTCCCATCCCGGTATCGATCGACCGCGCGGGCAGCGGCGTCAGCGTGCCATTGGATTGCCGGTCGAACTCCATGAAGACGTTGTTCCAGATCTCGACGTAGCGATCGCAGCTGCACTCGACCCCCGCACAGCCGGTGCCGAGCTTCTCGGCGTCGCAGGGCATCTGGCTGCCGCGATAGAAATAGATCTCCGAACATCGGCCGCACGGACCGGTGTCGCCCATCTGCCAGAAGTTATCGGTGGCGCCGAGCTCGCCAATCCGCTCCGCGGGCACGAGGTCCCGCCAGGCCGCGTGCGCCTCGTCGTCCCTCGGCACGCCCGACTCCCCCTTGAAGATGGTGGGGTAGAGCCGCTCGGGGTCCAGTTTCCACACCTCGGTCAGCAGTTCCCAGGCGAAGGGGATCGCGTCCTGCTTGAAATAGTCTCCGAAGGAGAAGTTGCCGAGCATTTCGAAAAAGGTGTGGTGCCGGAGCGAGGGGCCGACATTATCGAGGTCATTGTGCTTGCCGCTGACCCGCATGCACTTCTGTGACGACGCCGCGCGCGCGTAGCCTCGCGATTCCTTCCCCAGGAACACGTCCTTGAACTGGTTCATCCCCGCATTGGTGAAGAGCAGGGTGGGATCCTCGTGCGGCACGAGCGGGGAGCTCGCCACCACGGTGTGGACCTTGCCGCGGAAAAACTCGAGGAAACTGCTCCGGATCTCTCGCGAGCGCATCCGTCTATCTTACGGCAGGCGGCGAGGGCCTCAGGGCTGAAGACGATTCAGTCGTCGCGTCGGGTCCGGCGGAGAGCGGCGGTGACCGCCGCGGGGGTGAAGCCCTGGCGCATGAGGAACTGATAGAGACGCGCGCGTTCCTGCATCGTGGAGGGCTTTCGGCCGCGGAGCTTCTTCTGCACGGCACGGTCGATCATCGCGCGCTCGTCGATCTCGCCAAAGACGTCTCCGACCGCCTCCGCGATCACGTCGCGAGCGATGCCCATCGCCTGGAGCTCGCGCGTCACCCGGAGCCGCCCGCGCCCTTTGACCTTCGACGCCGTCCGCGCATAGGCCCGCGCGACCCGACGGTCGTCAAGGGCCCCGGTTTCGAGGAGACGGGCGATCGCGTCGTCTGCCCGTTCGGGAGTGTGCTCGCGGTCGAGGAGGCGCGATCGCAGGTCGCTGACCGAGAGCTCGCGTCTTCCGAGGAGCTTCAGCCCGTCGATATAGGCCGACATGGCCGGCGCTACGCGCCGAATCTCGTGATCCCGGCGACGGTCCCGCCGCCGCGGGCCATCTCGTCGCGCGCGAGGTCGGCGGTCGTCGAGATCCCCTGCACCTTCAGCTTGAATTCGTCGATGTTCGACGCCCAGCGGAGCGCCTCTTCGAGGGTCACGAAGCCCTGCTGATAGAGGCCGAAGATCGATTGATCGAACGTCTGCATGCCGTATTGCGACGTGCCGGCTGCGATCGCGCCGTGGATCAGGGAGGTCTTGTCCTTGTCCACGATGCCGTCCCGGATGAAGGCGGTGCTCACCATGATCTCGACGGCCGGGACGCGTCCCTGGCCATCGGCGCGGGGCATCAGGCGCTGAGAGACGACGGCCTTCAACACGCTGGCGAGCTGGATCCGCACCTGGCGCTGCTGGTGCGGCGGGAACACCGCGATGATGCGGTTGACGGTCTCGGTCGCATCGAGCGTGTGCAGGGTCGAGAAGACCAGGTGCCCGGTCTCGGCGGCAAGCAGCGCCGTTTCGACGGTCTCATGGTCCCGCATCTCGCCGACGAGAATGACGTCGGGATCCTGGCGCAGCGCGCTGCGGAGCGCATGCGAGAACGACTGCGTGTCGACCGACACCTCACGCTGATTGACGATCGAGTGATGATCGCGGTGCAGGTATTCGATCGGGTCCTCGATCGTCATGATGTGCGCCGCCCGCGTCGAGTTGATGTGATCGATGATCGCGGCAAGACTGGTGCTCTTCCCGCTGCCGGTGGTGCCGGTCACGAGCACCAGGCCGCGCTCCTCGGTGGCGATGTGCTTGAGCACCGGCGGCAGGCCGAGCTCGTCGATCGTCTTGATTCGTGTCGGGATCACCCGAAGGACGAGCCCGATGGTCCCGCGCTGCTGAAAGACGTTGCACCGGAAACGCCCGAGGCCGGGGATGCTGTAGGCGAGATCAACTTCCTGCGACTGCTGGAACTTCTCCCGAAGCTCCGGCGTGAACATCGCGCTTGCGAACGCTTCGGTGTCGGGGCGGTCGAGGCGCCGGGCCTCGCTCGCCACGACGAGCGTCCCGCTGACGCGCATCATCGGATAACTGCCGACCTTGAGGTGCAGGTCGGACGCGCCCGCCGTGACCGCCGTTTGCAGAAGCTCGTTGACGGTCATGGAATACGTGCGGCGTGCGGCGTGCGAGGTGCGACGTGCCCAGGACAGGGAGCGCATGGCACGTGACAATGGGTACGCCGGCCACCGCACGTCGAACGTCGCAC
>JACDBQ010000862.1 GCA_013694845.1 Acidobacteriota bacterium | reverse complement strand
CAGCGACCTCGCGCACCTTCCATATCACCGGACCCGGCAAGCGCCCGGGCGCTGGATCGACGCACCTCCGCGCCCGCTCCGCACGTTCAAGAGGACGTGGAGGCGAAAGGAACCTCAGGCAGCATGGACGAGGTAGTTGCGGAAATCGTCCCTAACACCCAGCCACTTCCACTTTCGTTGCCTACGACGAGCAGATCGAACGGCTTAACGTAAGCAACTAAAAGACTTCCGCGGTCGAAGGTGCAGTTCGATACCAACATTTTCAGCAATTTTCAGCGAACCCGCAGGCGTTTTTCGCGAGTTCTAGAATTTTCGAACCAGTCGCCCCGTAATCGTGGCTTGCCTTCTCCTGCTTGGCTGTCTCACGACGAACAGACGCGAGTTCCGCTTCCCACTCTGCTGACTTCCTCAACCACAACTCGTCGGCGATCCGACCGGCCAGTCGATCGTCGTGGGCCCGATCAAGCTTCGCCTGCATCGCGAGGACGCGGGTCTCTCGAAGACTTTGTGCAGCGGCGCCTACTGGAACAACTCGGCCGCGAGCAGCATCGCGGCAATCGGGGCGACGAAGTAAATCCAGATCGCTTTCCAGCTTCGCGCGACCATGGCGGAGGCCACGCTCCGTGCAGGGTTCAAGCTCATGCCCGACCACGGCGCTTCGAACGTGATGTAGACAATCAGCAGCAAGCCGGCGACGTATCCGAAATACGGCTTGGCGAGGTCGTTCTGGTAGACGAGCCGCAGCGCCGCCACGAGAATGAACGAGATGAGGAACTCGGCGGCGAACGCGGCGGCGACCCCTTGTTTTCCCGGCGCAGTGACCACGAAATTGACGTCCTTGTGCGCGCTCGCTCTACAGAACGGAGCCGCTGCCAGGACCACGCCGAGCCAGCCGCCGATGAACTGCGCGACGATGTAAAAGAAGGCGTCCCACGGCTGAATCCGTCGCAGATGCAGCAGGGCGAGGGTGACCGCTGGATTGAACTGCGCCCCGGATTGCCGGCCCCAGCTCGAGTAAATGAGAATGACCACCGTGATGCCGATGCCGATGCCGAAGAGGAACCGGCGCAGGATCGGCCTCGCGATCGCCTGGTGAAGCCGGGACTTTGGATATTCCAAGGCGAGTGCGAGAAACAGCGCCACCGCCATGAAGATTCCGAGCTGCGCTCCCTCCATGAGATAGCGCGGCCAATGCTGACGCAGCGCTTCCAGCGGATACTCGCTCCACGCGGCGTTCGATGGCCGCTGCCGAACGAGAAGCGCGTGGTCGTCCGGATCGGCAGCTTCTCGCGTGGCCTCGCCGCTGCTGGTGTGGAGGTTGATTCGCCAGGCGGACAGGTCATGAGACAAGATGGCGGCGGAGAGCGCACGCGCCAGGCCCGGCGCCTCATAGTGCAGCAGCTCGATGCCCGGTCCTTTCGCACCCCGGAAGCTCGTGACGCGGACGCGGGCACCGGCAACGCGAGTCAGCAGCTCCTGCTCGCCGCCGTAGTTGAAGCTCTCGCCGGCGATGGTGAAGCCGAGTACATCGCGATAGAACTGCACGCTGCGCTTCAGGTCTGAGACAACAATCGCGGTGTGATCGATGCCGCGAAACAGCTGGGCGCTGCGGCGGTGCCAGCGCGGCTCGCCTTTATTGCTTGGGAACTGGATCAGCTCGAGGAAATGACCATCCGGATCGCGGAAATAAAGCGCCCGGATGCCGGCCGCGTCGACGTTCCAGTCTGGCAGACGCTGGATCCCAGCGGACACGATACGCGTATCGTGCCGGAGCAAGTGCGCATAGGCCGCAGCGATGTCACCGACCACGATCGCGATGTGCTGAAACGAGCGGTCGTTGCTGGGAAGCGTCTCCGGAATGCTTCTGCCGGTCGCCGCGTAGTCCCGCAGGATGAGCGTCTCTTGACCCAAGCGCAGGCAGGCAGTGGCCAGCCCCTCGTTCTGCCCCTGTGACACCACCTGGAACTGCAAGACACTGGTGTAAAAGACTAGTGCACGGGGAAGATCAGAGACTGTCACCTCAATCGCCTTCAGCTCGACCGAAGGGGCACACGATGACGCCGTCAGTGTGGATGCCAGAACACACAGCAAGACCGCACTTGGCCGCCTCAAGGCTCTAGGGTCCGAGCCGTTCCAGGAGATGATCGCCGACGCGCAACGCGTTAGCCGCGATGGTGAGCGACGGATTCACCGCGCCGCTGGAACAGAAGAAGCTGCCGTCCACGACATAGAGATTGTTGACGTCGTGCGTTTGGCAATAGGCGTTCAGTACGGATGTTTTCGGGTCTTCGCCGAAACGGCAGGTCCCGTTCTGATGAGCCACGCCCATCGTCGGTATTTGCTTGAACAGGTAGAGCGAGAGCGGAAGGACACATCCTGCGGCATCGACCGCTTTCAACTCGCGTTTCCAACGGTCCATGAGCCGATCGAAATGTTCGTGGTAGCGATCGCGCTGCTGGAGATGGACGGCGCCATCGCGGCTGACCACGACGCGATTGTCCGGGTGCGGAAGATCTTCCGCCGTGAGCCACCAGTCGACCGAATGCCTCGCCATCCGATCGAGCACGAATCCAGGAGCGAAGAACGGTGCGTCGGCTCCGATGAGTCCGCGGTCGGTCTTCCCGAGAAGCTGGATGTGCCCCATGGGGAACGGGAACGACTCGTCTCCCCAGTAGTAGTCATTCATCGCCAGCGTTTTCTGGAACACGACGGGATTCGGCCGCCGGCTCAGGCCGAGCATCGCGCCATTTAGGTGCCGCATGTAGTTGCGCCCGACCTGGTCGGATGAATTCGCCAGCCCTGCGGGATGTTCATCCGACGCGCTGCGCAGCAGGAGCACCGCGGAGTTGATGGCGCCGGCCGCGACCACCACGATGTCGCCTCGGAAGCGCTGCGGCTCACCGTCCACTTCCGCTTCGACCTCGGAGACGTCCCGCGCATTGCGCCCGGTGAGGAGCCGCGTCACCTTGGCGTGTAACGTGAGGGTGACGTTGCTCCGCCGCAGCGCGGGCCGGATGCCATTCACATCGGCGTCGGCTTTCGCCTCGACCAAACAGGGGAACCCGTCGCAGGTGTTGCAGCGGATGCACGGACTGCGGAGTGGGTCGGTTTCGTTGCGCTTCAGGGCGAGGGGTATGTGGAACGGCGAACGCCCGCGGGTCCGCAGCCGGTCCGACAACTCCTGAATCCGCGGCTCGTGCGCGAGGGGTGGGAACGGATAATCCGCACTCATCTCCGGTTCGGTGGGATCCACCCCGCGCCGGCCATGCACCTCATAGAGCAGCTCGGCCTGACGATAGTACGGCTCGAAATCTCGATATTTGACCGGCCATTCTGGCGAGATGCCGCCCTTGTGCTGGACGGTCTCAAAGTCCCGCTCACGCAGCCGGAACATCGCGCCGCCATACACCTTCGTGTTGCCGCCGACGAAGTCGCCGGTATGCGCCATGAAGCTCTTGCCGTCAGCGTCGTACCACTTCTCCGAG
>JACDBQ010000838.1 GCA_013694845.1 Acidobacteriota bacterium | reverse complement strand
TCCCGACCGTGACCGGCTGCCCCTGTTGCTGCCAGCGGGCGATCGACCGCGTGATCACAACACCCGCCCCATCTTCGAACGAGAGTGACACCTCTGCGCCGTCCTGCCCCCGGAGTCGTCCGTGAAGCCCGCGCCAGGCCTCCAGATGCCGGACCCTGTCGTCGGGCATCTCCTGGAGGGCCTTCAGGAGATCATCCACCGGACGACCGGCGATCGACGTGAGCCGCCAGCCCGGTCGGACACCGGCTGATGCGGCGCCGCTGCCGGGCTCGACCTGCGTCACCAGCACCTGGCCGGTGACAATGCGGAAGTCGAAACCGGGCGTGGCCGATCCGCTCGCCGTGCCGTCGGCGCTGCCGGCCACCGAACCGGGGATCACCGAGAAGTGAGATTGCCCGAGCCGGCCGAGCATGTTGTGCAGCAGGCTCCGGAGCTCGCCGGGTGTCGTCGCGGCAGCGGCCTTTGGCCGGAACTCCGCCCGGGCCGCGTCCCAGTCGACGCCATTGAACGACTTGTCGAAGTGCGTGTCGCGTACGATCGACCACACCGCGTCGAAGGTCTCGAGCCCTTTCGGAACGTCGGCGGTGAGCGCGGTCGACCCGTAAAGCAGCGCGGCCGTGGCGAGGATCGCGCGCGCCTTCACTTGACCAGGGCCTTGATGGCGGCCGGTAACTCGAACACGGCCGGATCGACCTTGTCGTATTCGATGGAGGTAAAGGTCGTGACGATCTGCACGCCCGTCATGGTCTGCTTCAGGGTTGTCGGCTGCAGAAGGTCGCCGAACTTCTTGTAATCGGAGACCGACGACGTCACCGAGATCGTGCCCATCGGGTTCTTGCGTTCCATGATGGCGCCCGCCTTGAGACCCGTCTCGACGTCGTAGAACTCGATGTCGTCTCCCCCACCCTTGCGGGTGAGCGCGACCTTGTAGGCCGGACGCCCCTCGAAGGTGGTCTTCTCGAGCGTCTTCATCGCGTCATACCGGGAGGCGATTCCCATCGCCCCGTCGAAATTGGCGTCGAACGCTTTCTGGGCGAGCTCGTCGCCGGTTGACAACATGGGCCCCGTCATCGGGGACGTCGACCAGGCAACCGTGCCGTCGAAGCCCTCCGCCACGTCACCGATGCCGACGAGCGCCGTTTTTGCCAGGATCTTGTTCGGTCGGGCGGCGAACACCTCGATGGTGCCGCTCATGCCATTCGCGGGCACCGAAACCGAGCCTTTGATATTCACGGAGGTGTGTGCTTTGAGCGCGTTTCTTCCGCCCACTGCTTCGATATGGCGATCGATGACAGCTTGCGCCGGCGGCAGCGGCGCTTCGCCCGGTTTCTGGGCCACGGGTGCCGGGGGGGCCACGGTCTGCGCCAGCGCGGTCGATCCACTCACCAGGGCACAGGCCAGAGAGAAGGCAAAGCCCTGCTTCAGCTTTTTCGAAATCATGTCGGGGAACTCCTGAGGGGCTCCTTCAGTTTACACTCGATCATGCTCAAGGGGACGAAGGAGGCCGTGGTTACAAAAGTGCAGCCGGTTAGTATTCACGGTCAGATCTCGCTCGACGTGTATTTCGTCGATCCCACCGATACGCAGGGGCAAGTCAGCCTTGCGCGCATCGGACCCGAGTCGGTCCCGAAGCATCTCGAGGCCGGCGACCGGGTCACGCTCCACTACATGCTGGGAGTCGTGACGTCGATCACCCGCCCGGCTTCCGGGTGAAGGTCGCCGAGGCGCCGAACATCAGCCCATCGGGCGGTTGACGCGCGATCCAGGCGCGGACCGCGGCCGTCGGCGAGACGATCAGCGCATTCTCCTTCTCGTCGAGCGCGACGTTGAGTCCCGGCACACCAGTCTTCGTCTTCAGGCGATCGAAGAACCAGTCGTATGACAGTGCGGTGATCTCGAGCCGGTCGCCCTCGAGCCTGAGACGCAACGTCGCATGAACCGGCACCAGGAATGATCCGCGGTCCTCGCCTCGCGCCGGCATCACGTCGAGGAATTGAACCTTTCCTATCCTGGTCAGGTAACCCGTCAGGTCGCCGGTTTCGATCGGATGGGTATAGTGCAGCCGGTACGACTGCCACTCTCCCTTGTCGATGACGACCGACGAATTGTCATCGACGTTCTGCCAGACGCCGACCAGGGCCGGATCCCACACGAGCTCGTCGCGTTCATGCGTCGGGTTGACGGTCACCACCAGGCAGCCGGGGGCGAACAGCAACGCGACGGCGATCATCACAAAGCGGCCCACGCTCGTCATGCTATCGCACGGGAGCGTCCATTTTCAGAATCGCCGCGACCGTCAGGATCCCCTCGAACAGGTTGCCAAGCCGAAGGTTCTCGTTCTCCTCGTGCTGGTTGTTGTCGAAATTGACGGTCGGAACCAGCAGCGCCGGAAAGCCGAGCTCACGGATGAAGGGGGAAATCGGAACCGTCCCGCCCAGCGTGCGCAGCTGGACCGGTTCGACGCCGTGCACGGCGGCAAGTGACGCGGCCAGCGACCGCGCCTGCGGGTTCATCGGCGAGGTCCTGAACGCGGCCGTACCGTCACCGAAGATCGTCAGCCTCGCAATTTTCGCGTGAGCTGTTCGCGTGGCATCGTCAGGCGGTCCTTCGACGATGTGGTAGCCGCGCCCGGCGACGTGCGCGCGGATCCTGGCGATCATCGCACCGGCGGGCGTCTCCGTAACCAGTCGAATGTCGATCGACGCCGTGGCACTGTCGGGGATGATCGTCCGGGCGCCGGATCCGACGAACGCGCTCGACAGGCCGCGCACGTTGAGCGTCGGATACTGAAGCGCGTCCTGCAGCTTCGGGTAAGCTTTCTCGGGTGCCGAGACACCAAACGCGCGAAGCATGGCGCTCGAGTCTTCCGGAACGGCCGCGAGCATCGACTGTTCCTCTGGCGTCAGCGGCTCGATGCCGTCGTTCCAGCCGTTCACGAGGATGCGGCCGTCGTCGTCTTTCATGGACGCGAGCAGCAGTGCCAGCCGCTGCGCCGGATTCGAAATCCAGTTCCCGTAGTTGCCGCTGTGGACGCCGGCTTTCGGCCCGAACACCGTGAGGTCGACGCGTGCGATCCCGCGCGCGCCATAGGCGATCGTGGGACGGCCGCTCGGGTGCTGGGGGCCGTCCAGGATGACCATGAGATCGGCTGCGAGCTGGTCGCGGTACTTCGCAATCGCGGGCACCAGGCTGGGGGAGCCGGCCTCTTCCTCGCCGTCGAGCACCACCCGGATGTTCGACGAGGGAGCGGTCCCGGCCGCGTGCAGGGCATCGAGCGCGGCGAGCATCATCACGATCGGCGATTTGTCGTCCGAAGCGGAGCGCGCGTAAATGCGCGCCTCGGGGTCGAAACGAGTGAGGTCACGCGCTGCCGGAATTTCGCGGCCGTCCTTCGCGCTTCGGACCACGGGCGTGAACGGATCCGGCTGCTTCCAGCCTGTCGGATCCACGGGCTGGCCGTCGTAATGGCTGTAGATCAACAGCGTGCGGGTGGCATCCGGCACTTTCAGCTCGCCGTAGACGAGCGGGTTGCCAGCCGTCTCGAGCAGTTCCACCCTGAAGCCGCGCTTCTCGAACATCCCTCGAAGGTGCTCGGCGTTGCGCCGCACATTGGGGCGGTCGGCGGCGACATTCGGGCGGGCGAGCAGGTCCAGCAGTTCCCGGACGACCGGCTGTTGATGGGCGGCGATCCACGCGCGGACTTTCGGGACCCAGGCTACCGGCTCCTGGGCCCCGAGTACGACGGAGATGCCGACGGCGAGCGTGAACAGGAGCCCCAGTCCACCACGAAGGTCACATTTCAAACAGCACCCCCAGCGACGGAATGATCGGGATCATCCGTTCGTAGATGTTTCTCACCTGGCGCGTCTGGGTGTTCAGCCCGGGCGGATTGAAACGCACGTTATCGCGGTTCAGAGCGTTCATGATCTCGACGAACATCGTCATGCGCCGCCGTGACCAGTTGAACGTGCGATTGGCCCGGAAATCGACGCGAGAGTACACCGGCAGCCGGACCTCGTTCCGGCGGGACGACAGGTAGACCAGGCCGTCCGCCTCCCTGTAGTAACCCGGTGCCGGCACGTTGCTGCCGACCCTCGCCTTGCCGCTGAAGCTCACGCGCTCGGATTTCCGGAAGAAGCCATACAGATTCAGCGTGTGCCGCTGATCGAAGTCGCCGTCGAACGACTCGTTCGTCGAGGTATCCGTGTACCGGTTCCGGCCGTAGGCGTACGACGCCCAGCCGGAGAGACCGGTCGACGCCTTGCGCTGCAGCAGCACCTCGACCCCCCGCGCGAAGCCGTCGAGCGTCTGCGAAAACCGCGCGGATCTCGACCCGAACACCACCCGATCGTTGACCAGCCGCGTGTCGGCATCGGGACGCCGGAAGAAAGCCGATTCCTCGCGGCCATAGAGGGTCACCTGCCACCGCATGGTCGCGCCCAGTCGCTGCTCGATCCCCACATCGAACTGCGCCGCCCGCTGCGGGCGGGTCGAGGACGCCGCGAGCGCGCCGATGACCTGCTCGAACCCGGGAAACTGCTGGTAGATTCCGGCGCCGCCTCTCAGCGTGAGCGCGGCCGGCAACGGCACCTCGGCCTGGAGCCACGGCGAGACCGTCGTGTCCTCGGTCAGCGTCGAGTGGTCCGCCCTGACCCCGGGCACCACTGTCAGCCAGGGGGTATTCAGGCGGACTTGCGCGTAAGCCCCGGCCTTCGTGGCCGTGCCGTCGAAGTCATTGATGGTGCGATAGCGCCCGCCAATCGACCGCTGGCGCGCCCGGCGTTCCACGGTGCGCTCGACGTCGGCCCCCGCTTCCAGGTGAATTCCCGCTCCTTCGCTGACGACGGCATCGAGCCGGGCGGCCGCCACTTTGTCGTGGCCCTCGTCGATCCTTACCTGATCGGAAGCCGTGTTGCTGAAGCCATTCAGCGACGCCATCGTCCGGAAGTTGAACACCCCACCTGGCCTGGTCAACCGCCAGCCGGCTATCGCAATCGCGGAGCCGTTGCGTCCCATGAAGACTTCGTCCTGCCCATCTTCACCATCCTGCCGCTCTTCGAGGCTGGACCGCCCCGCGATCAACGCGACGTCCACGCGCTGGGACGGCGTGACGTCGAACGCAACCTTCGCCTGGGTGTCGGTGAACCCGAACTGCACGCCATCGTCGATCTGCCGGACGATCAGGTCGAGATAGCTCTGGCGCGCAGAAACGAGCCAGGAGCCGCGCCTGCCGCCCAGTGGACCTTCGAGAACGGTGGATGCATTCGTCCCACTCACGGCCAGCCTCGCGTGGGTCCGGTCGCGGGAGCCCTCACGAAGACGAAAATCGATCTCCGCTCCAGTCCGGTTGCCATAGCGTTGCGGGTAGCCGCCACTCAGCAGCGCAACATCCTGAAGGATGTCGCTGTTGATCATCGACACCGATCCCGAGCCGGAATAGTCTTCGATCGAACGGACCGTGTGCACGACGTACGGGGTCGCAAAGCCCTCCACCGTCATGTTCATGCTCGAGAACGGACTTCCACGAACACTGAACTCGCTTCGCAGGTCGTCTCCCGCGACGACACCCGGCAGGACCTGGACGGCGCGAAGCGGATCGTCCGCCAGCACGCCCCGAAGATTCTGGAGTTCGGCACTCCGGAGGAGATTCTGGGCCGCGACGCCGGCTTCCGCAGGCGAGAAGCGGTCCGCCGGGACGTTGACCGTCTCGGCATACGTGCCGGTGCCCTCAGTCAGAGGAATCGTCAACGTCAGAGCGTTCGCGGCGACATCGATCTCGCGACGGGTCAGCGCGTAGCCCACGACGGAAACGAACACGGTTCGTCGTCCGCGCTGCAGGTCGAGCGTAAACCGTCCGTCGTCATCGGTCAGCGTGGATGACCCGGCGTCCTTCACCGTAATGAGCACGCGGGGAAGCGGCGCTCCAGTCGCCGCATCGACCACGCGGCCATGGATCCGCGTCGGCTCCGCCTGGAGAAGAACAGCCAGCAGCAGCACTGAAGTCAACATGCTTCGACCGCCCGGCGATGGTCGAAAAAATCGACACGCCAGTCGCGGACGGGTGCCGCCGACCGCCCGCCACCGAAAATGTAATCGCGCCTACAGATTCGTGGGCTCATCGGGAGGCTGTCGGCAAGAACCACGGGATTTCCCAACATATTCGCCGGTACACCCATTGCTCAATAGTGTGGCGCAGGCGGCCTGAATATTTACGGCAGGGAGCCGTGAGTTGCTGGGGAGCCGGGTCGCCGGCAAAACCAAGGGCCTCGTGGAAACACGGGGCCCTTTTTTAATGCTGAATGTTGAATGCATCCACATTCAGCATTGCCAGTGTCACACTGCGGCTCCTTCGGGATACTGGAGCGCGAGCCGCAATTCCTTCGCGAGCGATTCGACGGTGGTGCCGGCGCGTTTCCAGGCGCCTTCTGTTTCGAATCGCAGGTCACCGATGCGTCGGCCCCACGGCGAAATCACGCGGCCGATGGCCCTGAAGTCGGTCCGGTCCGCGTGCTCCTGGTCGAGACGACGGACGACGTCAGGCGCGACGCGGATAAAGGCGCGCATTGCCGTCGCTGACTTGATGCTGTACTTGCGGCCCCCCCACGCGGCCGTGAAGACCTGGGCCACCTGCTTGAGGTAGTTGACGTAGAACTTCTTCGACTCCTCGCGGAACGCCTCGCCTTTTCTCCCTGGTCCAAAGGTTTCGGACGCGAACAGCTTTTTGAGCTCCTGCGCGAGCGGCGCCTGGGCGATGCGTCCTTTGCCGACGCCGAGCAGCTTGATGTCGCCATACAACGGCGAGTCCTCGCGGTCATTCAGGGCCCGTACGACATCGTGGGCGGCCGCCAGGCTGTCGTCTGAGTAAAGCTGTCGTCCCGACAGCGAGACCAGGTGCGAGGCGTTCAGCCTGGTGTGCTTCGCGTTGATCGTCACGAACATCTGGACGACATGGTCCTCGGGGAGACGGTCGAAGATCACCGCCGGAACCGAGAAATCTTCTCCTTCGAACCGCTCGCGATCGGCGTGCAGGGCCAGCAGGCGATGCTGGCCGTCGATCGCGCGAAGGATCCCTTCGCGTTCGGGCACCTTCAGCGTCCCGATCGACGCATCGCTGGACGCCGGTTCGAATTTGAGCGCTTCGTCGCAGGAGATGATGACCGCGCCGGGGATGGACGGCAGATCGCGTGCCTGGCGGCACTGCTCGTAGTACTGGACCAGTTCATCGATCTTCTTGCGAATGATCTGCCGCTGATACGCCTTCTCGTTGGCGGCGATCCGCCGTTCCAGCAGATCCCAATTCACTTTACTCGGCTGGGCGGCGCGTTTGCGACCCCCCCGCACTCCCTGGGCCTGCTCTCCGTAGGTCAGGACCTCGAATCGGACGAGTTTGTCGATGTCCTTGGCGCTGAGAGATGCCTGGTAGAACTGCACGCCGAACTGCTGCATCCGGATGGCCGCTACGCTGATCATAGGTTTCTACTGAAAACGCGGAACGTTGATGTCTGACTGCTCAACCGCGCGATGCCAGAATCATATCGTGGGTTGACCGGAGCACAGCCGCGGTTTGCTGACACCTCTAAGTCGTGCGTTTGCAGCTACTTGCAATTACGATAGCTCTCGACCCTTCGTTTCGGGGATCCAGACCCACGCCAAAGCCGCCAGCAGGAACGCGATCGACGAGACCGACAACGCCGCTCCGAACCCCTGGGTCTGCGCCAGGGACCCCACCGCCCACGGCGCCGCCGCGCTCACCACCCGGCCGATGTTGTAGGTGAATCCCTGCGCGGTGGCACGGATCGAGGTCGGGTAGATTTCAGCCGTGACCGCACCGAACCCACTGAAGTAGCCGGTCGCGAAGAACGCCACGAAGGGGCCGAGCGCGAGCAGCACGGCGGGAGTACGGATCGACACGTAGATGGACAGCAGGACGGCGGCCGTCACGAGGTAGGTGACGTAGGTTTTTTTCCGACCGATTCGATCGCTGACGAAGCCGAACGTCACGTAGCCGAGCCACATCCCTGCCTGCATGACGAGGATGAAGCCTGAGCTCGAGAGCAACTGCAGGCCCACCCCTCCGCGTTCGGCGGGTTGGGTGAGGTAGGTGGGTAGCCACAGATAGAATCCCCACCAGGCAAACAAGGTGCAGGTGTTCATGAGCGTCAGCGCGAGAGTCAGGGCACCGAGCGGCTTCTGGAAAATCACCCGCAGCCGTCCGCGCGCGGCCGAGGCGCCGGATGCCTTCCAGATCTGGGGTTCCTCGACATTCCGCCGGACCCACAGCGTGAAGAACGCGGGCAGGATGCCGACGAAGAAGACCGCCCGCCAGCCAAAGGCCGGCTGCACGAAGGCATTCACCAGCGCCGCGGCCGCGTAGCCGATCGCCCAGCCGCTCTGCATGAAGCCCAGCGCCTTGCCGCGATGCTGCGATGGCCAGGTTTCCGAGACCAGCGCCGCACCGCTGGCCCACTCGCCTCCCATGCCGAAGCCCAGGATGATCCGGTAGATCAGGAACTGCGTGAAGTCCTGCGCGAACCCGCAGGCGGCGGTGAACACCGAATAGATCGCGACGCTGAGCATCAGGGCGCGGGTGCGGCCGAACCGGTCCGCAATCCATCCGAACAGAACGCCGCCGGC
>JACDBQ010000824.1 GCA_013694845.1 Acidobacteriota bacterium | reverse complement strand
GATCGCGGGAGCAGCCCCCCGAAATGGCGGCGCTGATGACAACAAGGAGGACGAAATGGCGCACCCGTCCACTGTAGCTCGGCTATAGAGGTCCGTAAAGCTCGTGCGCCCGGGCGGCACGCGATCTGCTATACAGTCCGACGCAACGTAACCACTCTACACGCATCATCCCGGGAGTAAGTGACAGCATGGGTAGGAGACTTTACGTCGGAAACCTTCCGTACTCGGTTACCGAGGATCAGCTGACCGAGCTCTTCAGCGGCGCGGGCCAGGTCGACAACGTCCGCGTGATGCGAGACATGGCGACCGGTCGCGCGCGCGGTTTCGCCTTTGTGGAGATGACGTCGGATGAGGACGCGCAGAAGGCCGTCACTCAATTCAACGAGCATCAGATGGACGGACGGGCACTCGTCGTGAACGAAGCGCGTCCGAAGGCCGAGGGTGGCGGGGGCGGCTACGCCGGTGGAGGGGGCAACCGCGGCGCCGGCGGGAACCGCAGCGGCGGCGGGAACCGGAATTTCGAGAGCGAAGATTTTTCCGGGGGCCGGCGTAAAGAGCCGCGCTGGTGAACCAGCATTGTCATCTACTCATCCACGATCCATCCGTCTCTCAGATTGATCACGCGACTGCCGTAGGCGGCATTGGCCTCCGAGTGCGTGACCTGGATGATCGTGGTGCCGCTCTCGTTCAATTTCTTGAAGAGTTCCATGATCTCGCGCCCCTGACTCGAGTGCAGATTGCCGGTGGGTTCGTCCGCGAGAATCACTTTCGGGCTGGAGATCACCGCTCGCGCGACTGCGACCAGCTGCTGCTGACCGCCTGACAGCTGATTGGGATAGAGGTCCTTCTTCCCCACGATCGAGAACTTGTCGAGGATGTCGCCGACGAGGCTCTCGCGTTCCCCCTTCTTGATGTCCCGGTAGGACAGCGGGATGTCGAGGTTCTCGTAGACCGTGAGGTGATCGAGCAGGTGGTAACTCTGGAACACGAAGCCGATGTGCTGTTTATGCAGGCGCGCGCGGTCCTTGGCGGCCAGCTTGTGTACCGGCTGATCGAGAAAGTAATATTCCCCGGTCCACGCCGAATCGTGCATACCGATAATGTGGAGCAACGTCGACTTACCGGCGCCCGACGGCCCCATGATGGAGACGAACTCCCCGTCCTTGATGTCCACGTTGATCCGCCGCAGCACATACGTGCGGCTCGTGCCGTGAGCGTAGGACTTTTCGATGTTCCTGAAGGCGATCAGCGCGTGGGGCGCCACGGCGGCCTCGGACGTCAGGACGTCCGGCTGGCGCACCGGCTGACTGGACTTGAAGAAGGACATGTGTCTCCTGGCTTACCGCGTTAGACGGAGCGTCCGGGGCCTCGGTTTCTACGTCTCCCGATTTTACTCTGCCCTGAGCGCGACCATCGGATCAACACGCGTTGCACGCCGGGCCGGAATGAAGCAGGCAGCGGCGGCGACCAGCAGGAGCACCAGGGCCGTCGCGGTCAGGGTTTTCGGATCACCGGGCGTGACGCCGAACAGCAGGGACGTCAGCCAGCGTGCCACCAGGATCGATCCCGCGGCACCGAGCGCGACCCCGATCGCCGTCAACTTCAATCCGTCGCCGACGATCAACCTGAACACCTCTCCCTGCGTTGCGCCGAGCGCCATCCTCACGCCGATCTCGGTCGTCCGTTGCGCGACCACATACGCCATGACGCCGTAGATGCCGATGGCCGCCAGCACGAGTGCGAGGATCGAGAAACCTGCGGCCAGCATCGCGAAGAACTTCGGCTGCTCGATTGATTCGCCGACGATGGCGTCAAGCGTCGTGATGCTCTGGACCGGCACATTCGGATCCAGTGACGCGACCGCCTGCTTGAGCGCTGACGTCAGCAGCGCGGGATTCCCGGCGCTCTTCAACACGACGTTGATGCCCGGCTCCGGCATCTGCCAATAGGGCACGAATGTCTCGATCCGCGCCGCTTCGCGTGCGCCACGGACTTTCGCGTCCCCCACGATGCCGATGATCGTGAACCACGGGAGCTCCGGACTGAAGCGAAGCCGGCGTCCGAGCGCTTCCTCGCCGGAAAAGAACTTCTTCGCCATCGACTCGTTCACGACGACGGACGGTGCGGATTCCCGCGTTTCGAATCCGCGCCCGCGCCGGATCGGCATCCCCATGGTGTCGAAGTAACTGGCCGTCACCTGCCGGTACCACGTGACCGGCGCTTCTGCGGCGGATGGTGCCGCCGGGCGCCCTTCGATCTGGAAGTTCGTGTCGCTGTCGCCACCGAGAGGAAGCACCGAGACGAGCGCGGCCTTCTGAACGCCGGGGAGCGCCTTCGCCTTCTCGTACACCTGGTCATAGAACGCGGCGTGCTTGGCCCCGGTGTCGTAGGTCACCCGGGGAGGATTGACGAAGCCCACGAGCACGTTGCGCGGGTCGAAGCCGAGATCAGCCGCCTGCAGCCGAAGGAACGTCTGCAGCAGCAGACCCCCACCCGAGAGGAGCACGAGCGCCAGGGCCACCTCCGCGACGATCAAGCCCCGCCGCATGGCACGCCCTGAGGCAGCGACGCTGCCCCGCGCTCCGTCCTTGAGGGCGTGCGTGACATCGGCGCGCGCAGACTGAATGGCCGGGGCAAGGCCGAAGAGAAGGCCGGTCAGCAGCGTGACGAGTGCGGCGAACCCGAACACCGTCTCGTCGAGGCCGATCTCGCCAACGCGCGGAGCGCTGGCTGGTGCGATGGAGACCAGGGCATCGACCGCCCAGACCCCGAGGAGCACACCGCCGACCCCGCCCAACACAGCGAGCAGGATGCTCTCGGTCAACAATTGCCGGATCACACGCGCGCGCGCCGCTCCCAGCGCCAGGCGAACTGCGAGCTCACGAGATCGCGACGATCCACGGGCCAGCAGCAGGTTGGCCAGGTTGGCGCAGGCGATCAGAAGCACGAATGCGACGGCGCCGAGCAGCGCGAGCAAGCCCGGCCGGATGTCCCCGACGACGCGATCGTGCAGCGGCTCGAGGATGAAGCCGACCTTTTCGTTGTACTCGGGATGTGTCGCTTCGAGCTGTTTCGCGAGGACGGCGGCGGCCTCCTGGGCGCGATCGATGGGGAGACCGTCCTTCAGGCGAGCTACCACGCGATACACGATCGCCCCTCGGGACGGAGTGACGGTATTGATCCGCAGCGGACGCCAGATCTCACCGGTCTGGCTCGCGACGATCGGACGGAACCGGGGGGGAAGGACGCCGACGATCTCGTGCGGCTCGCCGCTGAGAGTGACCGACCGGCCCACGATCGATCGGTCACCGCCGAACCGGCGTTTCCACAAGCCGTCGCCGATGATCGCCACCCGCGCCGCATTGGGTACGTCGTCTTCGGCGCGGAACGTGCGCCCGAGGACGGGGGTGATGCCGAGGACGTCGAAGTATTCGTGCGTCACCTGCTCGCCCGGAATCGGTTCCGGCTCGGCGCCCCCAGTCAGCGTCGGACGCCATCCACCGATCGCCGCGGCATCGTCGAACAGGGACTTCTCGCGGCTCCAGTCGACGTAGTTTCCCGGCGATGCCCACTCGTCGGCCGGCCCGCCGCGCGCCCGGAAGTCCTGCCACACCATGACGAGCCGCTCGGGGTTCGCATACGGCAGGGGTTTGAGGAGCAGCGCATTCACCACCGTGAAGATGGCCGTGTTCGCCCCGATCCCGAGCGCGAGTGTCAGCACCGCGACGACAGTGAACCCGGGCGTTCGCGCAAGCATACGTAGGGCGTATCGCAGGTCCTGCCAGGTGGTATTCATTTCACCCCGTTCAGCCAGAACCGTGCCACCGCAGCCTCACCGCAAATGACTCGCTGTCAACAACTAAGAGGAATTGGGGTCAGGCCCCGTTGGCTCTCGCCTGTTCAGTTGTGAACAGCCGCCGTCCCACCGGCGGGCACAGATGTTGGAGGCCGTTTCAAGGGATCAATCGTCATAATAGGTACTCGTGATAGCCGCATTTCAAGCCCTCATCGTCGCAACGTTGCTTGCGTCAGCCTCCCAGCAGGACGTCGCGCCGATCGCCCCGCCTGATCGGGCGGCGATCGCGCAGTCGGCCCAGCCGTCGTCGGCTGCGCCGCCTGTGGTCAGTCAGGAGAACGGATCGATCGAGCTGCCGGTCTCACTCGAGCGGATCCAGGAGGCACTGTCGCGGCCGCCCGCAATCAAGCCGAGCACGAACCGTCCGGTCTTCCGGGTCGAGGTCTTCGCTCGCAAGCCGACCGTCGAGGACATTCTTGGCCCTGATTACCTGCGAGGTCCGGTCCCGGCGGGCGGCATGTCGCACCGGGAGTTCCTCAACATGGTGACGCCTGTGGAATACCGGGGCATGTCAATTTTCACCAGCAAGGAGGCGCTGATGGTCGCGGCGACCTCGCTGGCCATGCAATGGGCGCTGATGAAAGCGATCGACAAGCTGAAAGACGCAAGCAACGAACGGGCGAAGGACGCGGCGCGTCAGGAAGTCATTGCCGCCATGAACGAACTGGAGGCGGCGCGCAAAAAGGCGGGGCTGCCGCCGAAATAGGTTCCAGGGTTCAGCTTCCGCGTCCCGCATCCCGCATCCCGCATCCCGCGCGAGCTGGCCCTCGGTTCCAAACGCTGTCACTGAGCAGATGTCCGCCGTTTACCGCCCGCGAGAGGGTATTCGCCGGAATGCCCATGCCGCGCGGCGCCGGCCGGGCCTAAGGTGGGTCCATGAGTCTTCGCATGACCCCCCACCTGATGTTCGGGCTCATGATCATTCTCCTCGGGGTCGTGTTCACGCTCGACAACCTGGACATCGCGGACGCAAGGACGTACCTGCAATACTGGCCCGCAGGACTCGTCGCGATCGGTGTTGCGAAGCTGTTGGAGGCGCGCACAGGACAGGGCAGTTCGCTCGGCGGGGTGTTTTTCATCGGCGTGGGCAGCTGGATGCTGCTCGATACGCTCGACATCATCAATGTCAGCCTGATGGATTTCTGGCCACTGCTGCTCGTCATGGTCGGCGGGATGATCGTGTGGCAGGCGCTCCGCGGCCGGCATCACCTGGCCGCCGGTTTCAACGACGAGACCGTGAATGCGATCGCGGTGCTGGGCGGGGTGAATCGCGGAAGCAACTCGACGGCGTTTCGAGGCGGAGAGTTGACCGCGCTCATGGGGGGGTGCGAGATCGACCTGCGCCAGGCGTCGATCAACGGTGAAGCCGTGATCGATGTCTTCGCGATGTGGGGAGGGATCGAGATCCGTGTGCCCGAGAGCTGGACGGTGATCGGGCGGGTCACGCCGCTGATGGGCGGGTTCGACGACACCACGCGGCCGCCGGCGGGGGTCACCGCGCACAGGCTGATCATCCGCGGCGTCGTGCTGATGGGCGGCGTGGAAGTGAAGAACTAACCGGCGATGCACCCGCTTCTCGCTCGAGGCGAGCGGCTCGCGCTGTACCTGGCGCTGTGGCTGATCGCCGGCGCGCTTCTCGCGACGCTGCTCGGGGCGGAAGCCGGACTCACGATGCGCGGCTCCGCGCTGCTGGCGTTTCCGTTGACCCTGGGCTACGCTTTCGTTTGCCTCTCGGCATGGTACGTGTCGCGCAGCGCCCCGATCGCCACCGCGGCCACTTCACGGATCATCGCGACGGCGCTGGGAGCCTCGTTGCTGAGCAGCGCCGCATGGCTGCTGCTGGCGAGGGGCTGGAACGGCATCCTCAGACGCGCCTGGGGTGTCCGCGCGCCGTTCGACGAAATCGCGGCAATTCTTTTCGGATTCGGCTTACTGCTCTACCTGCTCTCGATTGCGGTCAGCTACATCGTCGCGGCGTTCGAGCATGCCCGGGACGCCGAACGACGTCAGCTGCAGGCGCAGGTGCTGTCACGCGAGGCGGAGTTGCGGACGCTGCGAGCCCAGATCGACCCGCACTTTTTGTTCAACAGTCTGCATTCGATCAGCGCGCTGACCGGCGTCGATCCGACCGCGGCCCGGCGCATGACGGTGCTGCTCGGTGATTTCCTGCGTGAGAGCCTGGCGCTCGGTGGGGCTGAACGCATTCCGCTGTCGCGGGAGCTTGCGCTGGCGGCGAAGTACCTGGAGGTCGAACGCGTCAGACTGGGTGACCGGCTGCAAGTCGAGATCTCGGTGGGTGATGCGGGGGAGTGCCTCGTACCGCCGCTGGTCCTTCAGCCCGTCGTGGAGAATGCGGTGACCCACGGGGTCGCGCACGTGCTCGACGGGGGGCTCATCACCGTGGTAGCGACGTGCACGCCATTACGGCTCACACTTCGGGTCGAGAACCCCGCCGACCCGGAGCGCCCGCGCAAGACGGGGACTGGACTGGGGCTCGCGAACGTCCGCGCCCGGCTGCGCGCACTGTTCGGGAGTGACGCAACCGTGCACTGGGCCGAACAGGACGGCCGGTGGCGTGTGGAAATTGCCATGCCCGCCCTGAGGAATCCGGTGCTGACCGGCGGCGAATTTCCCGTACCCTCGGTGAGACGCACAGATGACTGACGACCAAACGCTCCGAGTGGTGATCGTGGACGACGAGCCGCTGGCGCGGGCGGTGATCCGTGAGTTCCTGACCCCCCACCCCGGCGTGGAGGTGGTCGCCGATTGCGCCAACGGGTTCGAGGCGGTCAAGGCGGTGACGGATCTTGCGCCCGACTTGATGTTCCTCGATGTCCAGATGCCGAAGCTGGACGGCTTCGAGGTGCTGGAACTTCTCGGCCGCGCGATGCCGGTCATCTTCACGACAGCCTACGACCAGTACGCTCTCCGGGCATTCGAGGTCCACGCGGTCGACTACCTGCTCAAGCCGTTCAACGAGGAACGGTTCGCCGAGGCGCTGACGCGCGCGCGCGCGCGCATCCAGGCCCAGGAGCTGCCGCCGATCGACGAGCTTGTCGCCGCCGCGCGTCCCCGGCAGGGGCCGGTTGAGCGGGTCCTCATCAGGGACGGCTCCCAGGTCCACGTGCTGCCGGTCGACCGGATCGACTACGTCGAGGCGCAGGACGACTACATCAGCTTCCGCGCGGACGGGAAGGACTACCTCAAAGACCAGACGCTGGCGGCCGCGGAGATGCAGATGGATCCTGCACGGTTCGTCCGGATCCACCGCTCCTATCTCCTCAACATCGAGCGCATCGCGCGGGTCGAGCTGTATGCAAAGGACAGCCGGGTAGCGATCCTGCGCGACGGCCGCCGCCTGCCCGTCAGCCGCGCCGGCTACACCCGGCTCGCCAAACTTCTATAGTCCCCCCGGACCCGAACCCCGCATCCCGCATCCCGCACCCCGCATCCCGCATCCCGCACCCCGCACCCCGCACCCCTGACC
>JACDBQ010000801.1 GCA_013694845.1 Acidobacteriota bacterium | reverse complement strand
GTGATGAGCGGAGGCAACATCGACCAGATGACGCTGAAACGTATCCTTGTCGCTTGATTCGAGACGTCACGCATATATCGGGCCCCGCGGCTCTTGCGGTTCCGCAAGTTGACACACGATCTCGCGTCCCTCGGGTAAAACGCGCGGATCCTATCCGCGGCGACCTGTCTCGATATACAGCCAGGCGATCTGCACCAGCACACCGGACACGCGTCTTAGGGAGGACGGGGACACACCGGTCAGCGCCAGGACGAGAAAGCAGAACAGGGCCACGATTGACAGGGGCAATCTGGGCACGATTCTCGGGTTCATGGAACGCCTCCGCAAGCCACAGCACACGCGTTCGACTTGTCTCTTGTACTGGAGGCACTGCGACGCTGGTAACTACGAAGACAAGTAGGTGCGGCGCGTCCCGGGGGCGTGATCAACGCGCGGGGATGAACGCCGGGACGTGAGCGGCGGGCCGTTCCGTTGGACGTAGAATGACCCGTCGTGAAGGCCAATACCCCACGTCGGGCGCGGACTCGTGGACGCATTCTCTGTCTCGCGGCCTTGTTGCTGAGCGCGCTGCCCGCCGTCGCGGACGAGCGGCTCCCGATCAGGACCTACACCACCGCCGACGGCCTCGCCCACAACAACGTCAAGCGCATCGTCAGGGACTCGCGCGGATTTCTGTGGTTCTGCACGGCCGACGGGCTCTCGCGCTTCGACGGCTACACCTTCGTGAACTTCGGCACGGACGACGGACTACCGCACCCGCGCGTGAACGATCTTCTGGAGACACGCGAGGGGCATTACTGGCTGGCAACGGATGGGGGATTGGTGCGCTTCGATCCCAGAGGCAGGCCCGGCTCAGGCATCGTCTACGAGGGTGTCGCCAACGCCGCCCACCCGATGTTCACCGTCCTGTTGCCCGAGGCGGATCTCCCAGGCGCCAGAGCGGTGACGGTGTTGTTCGAGGCGCATGACGGAGCGATCTGGGCGGGCACCGAGAATGGCCTCCACCGCCTGAAAGGGACGACCGGCCACCGGTCACTCGAATTCGTCGACGTGGGAATCCCTCGTGTTTATCCCGATGAACGGTTGGTTTCGGATCTGCTGGAAGACTCGTCCGGAACGCTGTGGATCGGGGCATCCAGCGGTCTGTACCGCCGTTTCGCGGACGGAACCGCGGTTCGTTATACCAGGCGTGACGGGCTTCCGGGCGACAGTCTTGCGGACCTGTTCGAAGATCACGAAGGCCGTTTGTGGGCGGGCGCCCGGGTGGGCGGCTTTTTCCGAATCAGGTCTGGCGGCACACCAGCTGCGTCATTGGCCGTCGACGCGGCATTCAACAGCCCCGAGCTCCCCACCTCCTGGGTGTTTCGCATCTTCGAAAGTTCCGACCGGCGCTTCTGGGTGGCCAGCGCCAGGGGGCTGATCGAGTATTTCCCGCACGGTGACGGACGCGGCCAGCGCTTTCATGCGTACTCCGTCAGGAACGGGCTCAGCTACTACGACATCACCGATCTGGCGGAGGATCTCGGCGGCAATCTCTGGCTGGCCACGAATCGCGCCGGCGCGATGAAGCTGGCTCGTAACGGGATCACGACCTACGGCGAGCGTGACAGCATTGCGCAGGTCAGCGACATCTTCCAGGATCACGCGGGTGCCTTGTGTTTCCGGGGAACGTTGATGACCGGGCCCCGCGAGAGGTCGCAAAAAGGGGATTACGTGCACCGGCTTGGCTGTTTCGACGGGCGGGAGTTCACCTGGTTTCGAGCAGCCGCGATAACCGTTGACGGTTGGGTGACCGAGGCCATCACGGTGCAGACCGACGATGGCGAATGGTGGCTGGGCACCGGCACGGGGGTTTTCCGGTTCCCCGCGAGCGATCGTTTCACGCAGTTGCAATCAGCGAGACCGCGTGCTGTCTACACGATGGCGCGTCCCGTTTCCGAGCGGCAGGTATACCGGTTGTTCAATGACTCGCGCGGCAATGTATGGATCTCGATCAATTCATCGACCGTCCATGGCCTCGGGCTCTGGGAGCATGGGAGCGCACGCGTTCGTGACCTGGCGAACTCACCGGGGTTGCCGACTCTCGCCGGCGACCTGCCGCGCGCCTTCGCCGAGGACCACGACGGGAACATCTGGATCGGATTCGACACTGGCGTCGCCCGCTACACCAGGGGACGTTTTAGTTTTTTCGGGCGCCCGCAGGGATTCACCCCGGGCGCTATCCTCGACATTCATGTCGACCGGGCGGGTCGCATCTGGCTGGCATCCGCCCGGGGCGGCGTGGTGCGGGTCCGCGATCCGAATGCGGCGCGACCCGCCTTCGAGGCCTTGACGACGGCCCAGGGGCTGTCCAGCAACAATACCGAGGTCATCACCGAGGACAACGACGGACACATCTACATCGGCGGCGGGCGCGGTCTGGACCGCCTGGATCCGGAAACCGGCCGGTTGAAACGCTTCACAACCGCCGACGGACTGCTCGCCGGAACCTTCCGGGCGGCGTTTCGCGACGCCCAGGGCGTGTTGTGGTTTGGCATGAGCAGCGGGCTGGCGCGCCTCGCGCCGCTCCCTGAGAAGCCGGCCACTCCTCCCGTCGCCATGATCCACGCGGTGCGGGTTACCGGGTTGCCGCAGCCGGTATCGGCGCTGGGTGAAGTCGCGATGTCCCTGCCTGATTTGAGAAACCGCCAGAACCAGCTCGAAGTCGAATTCGGCGGTCTCGCCTTCGGGGCGGGGGAGGTCCTGCGCTATCAGTACTGGCTCGAAGGGACCAACGACAGTTGGAGTGCCCCGACGGAGCAGCGGACCGTGACCTATGCGAGCCTTTCCCCGGGCCGTTACCAGTTCAGGGTGCAGGCCGTCGACTCGGAGGGGGTCGCCAGCGCGCAGGCGGCGGTGCTGACCTTCCGGATTCTGCCGCCGATCTGGCTCCGGTGGTGGTTCCTCGCGCTCGCCGCCCTCGCCGGGGGCGTGATCGTGCGGGCCGTGCATCGGTACCGGGTCGCGCGCCTGCTCGAGATGGCGAACATGCGGACGCGGATTGCCACCGACCTGCACGACGACATCGGCGCCAACCTGACCCGCATCGCGCTCCTGTCGGAAGTGGCCAGGCAGGCGCACCACGACGAAGGGCGGGGCCATCTGGCATCGATCGCGCGCATTGCTCGCGAGTCGGTCGGTTCAATGAGCGACATCGTCTGGGCCATCAACCCGGCGCGTGACACGCTGCTCGACCTGACCAGGCGGATGCGCCAGCACGCCGAGGAAATCTTCACGCTGCGCGAGATCCAGCTCCGCTTCACTGCGCCATCGGAACGCGAGAGTCTGAAACTGGGCGTCGACGTCCGACGGGAACTGCTGCTGATCTTCAAGGAAGCGGTGAGCAACGTTGCGCGGCATTCCGGCTGCTCGGAGGTCGCGATCGACCTTCGGATCGAAGGTCCGCGGCTAGTTCTGTCAGTGAGAGACAACGGGGCGGGCTTCGACAAGTCGGTGGCAAGTGAAGGCCAGGGCCTCATGAGCATGCAGCGCCGGGCTCAGCGGCTCGGCGGAACGCTCGATATCAGGATGGCTACCCCGTCGGGAACCGCCGTGCGACTCGAGCTTCCCCTCTGATGGCCGGGCGGTCGTCACACCGGAGACGAAGTCGTCCTACAGGAATACGTAGGTGAATCGACGGCCTATCGGGACTACTGTGCAGCCAGCGCAGTCCGCCGCATGACCACCACTCCCGGCAAGGCGACCGTTCAAGGCAGCCGGGCGGTGCCTTGCCCGGTTCGGGTGGTGATCATCGAAGATCTGCGGGAAGTGCGCGAGGGCCTCACGGTCCTGATCAACGGCACGGCCGGCTTCACGTGCGCCGGCAGCTATCGCACGATGGAGGAGGCGCTCAAAGGCCTGGAGCGCAACACCCCTGACGTGATCCTGACCGACATCGGATTGCCCGGGATGAACGGCATCGAAGGCACGCGCATCCTCCGGCAACGGTTTCCCGAGGTGCCGATTCTCGCCTTGAGCGTCTATGACGACGACGACAACGTGTTCAACGCGATCTGCGCCGGGGCGTCGGGCTATTTGCTGAAGAACACCCCTCCGGCCAGGCTGCTCGAATCGCTGCAGGACGTCGTGCAAGGAGGGGCGCCGATGTCACCGGAGGTGGCCAGGCGCGTGATCGCACTCTTTCGGAAATTCCGCCCGCCCGAACGCGCGGCCTATCACCTCACGCCGCAGGAAACGGAACTGCTGAAGCTGATGGTCGAGGGGCACCACTACAAGACGGCTGCGCGCGAGATGGACATTTCCACCAATACCGTGTCCTTCCATCTGAAGAACGTCTACGAGAAGCTGCAGGTCCATTCCAAAACCGAAGCGGTCGCCAAGGCGTTGCGCGAGCAC
>JACDBQ010000783.1 GCA_013694845.1 Acidobacteriota bacterium | reverse complement strand
GGTCGCGCGAACGGCGGGCGGCCGGAGCGCCCGCGCGCTGAAGATTTCCTCGATTCTCGCGGCCTGCCGCATGTGGCGCGTGTTGATGCCACGGATCGCCCGCGCCGATATCGTGCACGTGCACAGTAACGGCCTGCTGGCCGAGCTTGCGGTGCTGCTCGCACGGCGCCACGGGAAGCCGGTGGTACTCACACTCTACGGCACTGAAATCTGGCACTACGCGCCGAAAAAGTACGGACCTGACCTGTTCACACGCGCGTATCACGCGGCCTCGTATGTGACGTTCTACAGCGACCGGCTGATGGTCCGGGCACAGGAGCTCGGACTGGGCCGGCGCCGCATCAAGACGATCTATCCCCCGGTCGGCCCCACGTTCACCTGGCACGACGAGGAGGCCCGCGACGAGGCCCGGGCGGCCCTCGGCATCCAGAACGCTCACATGCTGCTGAACGTCAAGCGGCTGCACCCACTCGCCGGACAGCGGTTCCTGATCGAGGCGATGAACGAGGTGATTCGCCTGCACCCCGATACGCGCCTCGTCATCTGTGGCACCGGGCCGATGCTCGACGAGCTGAAAGGGGTCGCACGATCATCGGGCGTCGAGCGCCACGTCACCTTCGCCGGCATGATCGACAACTTCGCGATCGGACGCTACTGCGCCGCCGCGGACCTCTTCGTCCTGCCCTCTCTGCTCGAGGCGCTGCCCACCGTCGCGGTCGAAGCGCTCGCGTCAGGCACGCCAGTCCTTTCGAGTGACAATCCCGGCGGGCTGGAGCTCAACGACCTGTTCGGGACCGATGTCGCGATCGTGCCGCGGGAACAGCCGCTGGCGCTCGCCGCCGCGATCGGCGAGTTCCTGCGGCACAAGCGCCGCACCCATCGGCCTACCCGCTATGCGATCGACCGGGAGTTCCGGCCCGAAGCTGTCGCCGCACAGTACCGGCAGATTTACACTGAAGTACGCGAACAGCCATAAGGAGACTCCATGGCATTCATCGACAGGATCAGCGGCGACCTCACGACGGCAATGCGCAACCGGGACCAGGTCCGACTGGGCACGCTGCGTATGGCCAAGGCGGCGTTGATGAACCGCGAGATCGAGCGCGGCCGGCCGCTCGACGACGCCGAGGCTCTGCAGGTGATCGCGTCGCAGATCAAACAGCGGCGTGACTCAGTCGAGCAGTTCGAAAAAGGGGACCGCGGCGACCTCGCGCAGAAGGAACGCGCCGAGATCGCGATCCTGGAGGGGTACCTCCCGCCTCCGGTGGCCGCGGCCGACCTCGAGCGGGCGGTGGATGAGGCCATAGCGGAAACCGGAGCCACGTCGCCCAAGGACATGGGTAAGGTGATGAAGGCGGCACTGACCCGATTCACCGCCACGCCGGTCGACGGAAAAGTCCTCAGCGACCTGGTGAAGCGCAAGCTGCCTGGTGCCTGAAATTCAGCAAACCTTTGTGGCGCATCGTTCGTCTAACGATTCGAAAGGCACGCACAAGCCTCTCATCCATCCTCCATCAGGCTCCTGTCGCAAGACAGGAGCCTCTTTTTTTGTCCGACCGTCCCGCTTCCGAGACTCACGGTGTTCACCGCGTTCGAATTCGGACGCTGGAAGGCCGTTGTGTAAAGCTTGTAAAACAGCATGAGCTCTCGACTCGCACAGTCCGCCGGCTTGATCGGCCTCGCGACCCTGGCGAGCCGCCTCCTGGGCCTCATCCGAGAGACCGTGCTCGCGGCGGTGTTCGGCGCCAGCGCCAGCATGCAGATGGACGCCTTCAACGTCGCCTTCCGGATTCCCAACCTGCTGCGCGACCTGTTCGCGGAAGGTGCAATGACAGCGGCTTTCGTCCCGACGTTCACCCGCACCCTCGAAGCCCGAGGGAAGGAGGCGGCGTGGCAGGTCGGCAACCTGGTCATGAACGCGCTGCTGATCGTCACCGGCGTGCTGGTCGTCGTCGGTATTTTCTTCGCGCCGGAGATCACGCTCGCGCTGGCATCCGAGAAGTTCACCAACCGGCCGGGTGCGCTCGTCCTTACCAGTCAGCTGACGCGGATCATGTTTCCGTTCCTCACGGTGCTCGCGGTGGCGGCGGCGATGATGGGTATGCTCAACTCGCTGCGGCGGTTCTTCGTCCCATCGCTGGCGCCGTCGATGTTCAACGTCGCATCGATCATCAGTGCCCTCGCACTGGTGCCCGTGATGCGCCGCTTCGGTTTCGATCCGATCGTCGCGCTGGCGATCGGCACATTGCTCGGCGGGCTCGGGCAGGTCCTCGTGCAGTGGCCGGCGTTGCGGCGGGAGGGTTTCCGGTACCGTCCGATCGTCGACTTCAAGGATCCGGTGGTCCGCGAGATCCTCCGGCTGATGGCCCCGGCGACGCTCGGCCTCGCCGCTGTCCAGGTCAACGTCTTCGTCAATACCCACCTCGCCACCGGCCAGGAGCAGGGCGCGGTCTCCTGGCTCAATTTCGCTTTCCGATTGATGTACCTGCCGATCGGGATCTTCGGGGTCTCGATCGCCACCGCATCGCTGCCGGACATCTCCCGCCAGGCGGCGGCCGACGATTTGCCATCAGTCCGGGCGACGGTGTCACGCGGTCTCCGGATGATGCTGATGCTGAACGTGCCCGCGACCGTCGGCTTGATGGTCCTCGCCGAACCGATCGTGGCGCTGATTTACGAGCGGGAGGCCTTCCGCGCCTACGACACCCGCGCGACGGCCGCCGCCCTCATGTTCTATGCACCGGGCCTGCTCGGGTACTCGGCCGTGAAAATCGCGTCGCCGACGTTCTACTCACTGCGCGACAGCCGCACCCCGGTCCTCGTCAGCATGCTCTCGATCGCCGCGAACCTCGCCGTCAACCTGGTCCTCGTCCGGGTGCTCGGCTACCGGGGTCTCGCGCTCGGGACGGCGGTCGCCGCCCTGCTCAACGCTGTCGTCCTGCTCTGGCTGCTGCGCGGGCGACTCGCGGGGCTCGAGGGCCGGCGGGTCGCGGTGGCCCTGGGCAAGATCGCGATCGCGTCGGTCGTCATGGGGCTGGCCGCGCATTTCACGGTCGACTGGTTGACGTCGATGACCCCGGCGGGTGGTGAAGTCGCGAAGGCCATCCGCGTCTTCGGCGCGATCGCGTCCGGGCTGATCGTGCTCGCGGCTTCGGCTCGCCTGCTGCGGATCCAGGAATTCAACGAGGCATCGGCCCGGGTACTGCGGCGGCTCAGGCGCTGAATGTCGTCCGCCTGGCGTCTCCACCCGACGGTTCTGCTGATGGCGTCCGCCCACATGATGGTCGATGGGTACGGCAACATCCTCGCGCCGCTCCTCCCCCTGTTGATCACACGTCTCGACCTCAGCCTGGCGGCAGCCGGCACCATGACGATGCTGTTCCAGTTGTCGGCGTCGGTGGCGCAAGTCGGCTTCGGGCAGCTGGCGGACCGGTGGCGGCCGCGGTTGCTGGTCATGGCCGGCCCGGTGCTGGCCGTCCTGGTGCTCAGCTGCGTCGGGCTCGCGACCACGCCTTTGATGCTGGCCAGCATCCTCATCGTGGGTGGACTTGGAGGCGCCGCCTTCCACCCGCCGGCGGCCACGCTCGCGCATAAGCTCGGGGGCGACCATCCAGGCTTCGCCATGTCGGTCTACATTTCGGGCGGCACGCTGGGCTTTGCCCTGGGACCGCTGATGTTCGCTCCCTTTGTCCAGCAGTTCGGCATGCACTGGACGCCCGTGCTGGCCGTGCCGGGGCTGGTCGTCGTCGCGTTCTTCCTGGCGCGTGTGCCGGCGTTCGGGTGGTCGTCGCACGAGAGCCAGGGCCTGCGCTCGCTGCGCCCATACGCCAAGCCGCTCGGGCTGCTCTACGCGATCGTGGTCCTGCGGACGATGACAGCCATTGCATTCGCGACGTTCCTGCCGGTGATGCTTACCCGGCAGGGCATGAGCATCGGCCGCGCCGGAGCGGTGGTGGCTGTTTATCTATTCGCCAGCGGTGTGGGCGGGTTCTTCGGCGGGCCGGCCGCGGACCGATGGGGTCCGAAGCAGGTGATCGCATGGTCGCTCGCGTTGTCGTGTCCGTTTCTGTTCGCGGCTCCACAGCTCCACGGTGCGGCGTTCATGATCACCCTCGCGATCGGCGGGTTCTTCCTGCAGTCCACGCTGCCGGTCAACGTCGTTTTCGGCCAGGCGATTGCGCCGGTCAGCGCGGCCACGGTCTCCTCGCTCATGATGGGCTTCGCGTGGGGGACCGGCGGCATGTCGGTTCCCCTCACCGGCTACGTCGCAGATCGGATCGGGATCGAAGCGACGCTGGTCGGCCTGTCATTCGTGCCGCTGCTGGCGGCCGCCTGCGCACTGCCTTTGCCGAACCGCGCGCTGCGGCCGGGTGGCCCGTCGGACCCGCGGACCCACGAACCACCCGAGCCACAGCCGCTCGGACCGTCGGACCCTCCCCCCGTGGTACGATAGTTTCTTTCGACCTACCGCGATGTCCCGCTACGGCCGCGCCACCTCCATGACGTATTCCTTCGGTCCGGGTCCCGTGACCCCGGCCGTCAAGATCATCATCTGGGCGAACATCGCGCTCTTCGTCGTGTCGATGTTCTTCAGCGACGTCAGTCTGTACCTGGGCCTCATTCCCGAAGCCGTCGTCGAACGTGGCTGGATCTGGCAACCGGCGACGTACATGTTCCTGCACGTCAACGCCATGCACATCCTGTTCAACATGCTGGGCGTGTGGATGTTCGGGATCGAGCTCGAACGACTGTGGGGCACCAGGTTCTTCGCCCGGTTTTACGCGATAACCGGGATCGGCGCAGGACTCACGGCGGTGGCGGCCTCGTTCGCGCCCGTGGACGCCCTCCAGGCGACCTATGGTGCGATCACGATCGGCGCGTCCGGCGCACTGTACGGGCTGCTGATGGCCTTCGCGATCCACTTCCCGGACCGGCCGATCCTCATGTTCATGCTGTTCCCGATCCCGGCGAAGTATTTCGTCATGATCCTGGGGGCGATGGCTTTTCTCATCGCACCAGGCAGCCAGGTCTCGAATGCGGCACATCTCGGCGGCCTGCTGTGGGGCTATCTCTATCTGAACAGCCGTGGTGGCGGCGG
>JACDBQ010000777.1 GCA_013694845.1 Acidobacteriota bacterium | reverse complement strand
TTTCAGACCCGGTTCTCGAAAAATCGAGATCTGACCCCAACCTATTGCCAGACGACTTTGCGCAAGAGGGACAGGTCGGACAGGATCATCCCGGCGCCGATCACCACCGAGGTCAGCGGATCTTCGGCGACGAGCACCGGGAGGCCGGTTTCGCGAGCGAGACGCTTATCCAAGTTCCGCAGCATCGCGCCGCCCCCGGTGAGGACCACGCCACGGTCGTAGATGTCGGAGCACAGCTCGGGCGGGATGCGCTCGAGCGAGTCCCGGACCGCGCCCACGATCTGCCGCAGCGGCTCGGCGAGCGCTTCACGGATCTGCTGGTCGCAGATCGTCACCGTCCGGGGCACGCCTTCCGACACGTGCCGTCCCTTCACTTCCATCTTCAGCGGCTGATCGAGCGGCTCCGCCGAACCGAGCTCCCACTTGATCTGCTCCGCGGTCCGTTCACCGATGAGGAGGTTGCACGCCCTCTTCATATACGTGGCGATCGCCTCGTTCATCGCGTCACCCGCGACCCGAAGCGAGCGTCCGTAGACCGTACCGGCCATCGAGATGACCGCGATGTCGGTGGTCCCCCCGCCGATGTCCACGATCATGTTGCCTGACGGCTCGGAAACCGGAAGTCCGGAGCCGATCGCCGCAGCCATCGGTTCGTCGACCAGGTGCACTTCGCTCGCCTTCGCCCGATAGCCGCTGTCTTTTACGGCGCGCCGTTCGACCGGCGTGATCTCCGGCGGCACACCGATCACCAGTCTCGGCCGGATCATCGGCCGTCGTCCGTATGCCTTCCGGATGAAATAGGCGAGCATCTTCTCGGCGGCGTCGAAGTCGGCGATCACGCCGTCCTTCATCGGGCGCACGGCCGTGATATTCGGCGGTGTCCTGCCGAGCATTTCGTACGCCTCCTGGCCCACCGCTTCGACTTCGCCTTTGGCGGTGTTGAAGGCGACGATCGAAGGTTCGTTGACGACGATGCCGCGGCCGCGCGCGAAGACGCAGGTATTGGCGGTACCGAGATCGATGGCAATGTCTGTGGCGAAGCTGGACAGGAATGACATGGGAGTATTCGCAGCAAAGGCACGTTCTGTTCCGTACGGCTATCGGCACGGAGTGGAAAAATCTGGCGGCTTCCAATACGGATAAGCCACCCGCCTCATCCATACGCGCAGCCATGGACTTACAGGATCGCGACGCAATAACGTTTCTGTCATCGCGCGGCTTGACGAAAACCAGTTCGTTCTGCGACGCATTCCTCGCGCTCGAGCATCCCGCTCTTCGACCAACTCCGCATCACCAGGCAGGCGGACTCGCCCATCCCGCCGGCATCATGGCGTCAAAGAATCTCGTCAGGACCGAGCCCCGTTCCGGGGCCAGGGCCATCAGGGACGCGAATCCCTGGGATCAGCGGTTCGTGGCGCCATCAAGGGCATGGGAATGTGCGCGGATATAGTGCGGGTGTTGGCGCACAGTCTGGAGGTCGCCGGCAAATTTAGTGCGCCCGTTAACCTACCCTCCGTCGCCGCCGGATGGGCCCTCGCTGCCTCGAGAAGCAGCAGTCGGCGATTTCGAGAGCACTTGCAACGGTCGCGCAACCACAGGAGGCGCGGATGTTTGCGATGGCGATGACGACGTAGAGGGCGGGCCACAAACCGATTGTGACGCGGACCCTGATCGGACTGAACGTGCTCGCATTCCTCCTTGAGATCAACCGGCCTGAGGCGGCGCTGCAGACGTTTATCGAGTCGTGGGGTGTCGTGCCGCGCGAATACGCCGCTGCTCGCGAGCTCGCGCCGCTCATCGCCGCGCCGTTCCGGCCGACTTCGTTCACGTCGATGTTCCTGCACGGCGGCTGGATGCATCCGGGCGGGAACACATGGCGCACATCGGTGGCTTTGTCGCGGGGCTGGCGCTGGTGAAGGTGTTCACCACCGGGTCACGCCCCCAGCTGAGCGCAGGTCCTGCTTGGCGCATGCTCGAGTCGCCTTGACGCCCTTCGCTCGCGGTGATCGCGCACGGCCCTTGCTCTCTACACGCGCGAGGTGTGCCCATGTCCACGCGCTTTCCCACGTACGGCTTGACGTTACTCTTTCTCGTACTCGCCGCAACCACCGCATGTGACCGCGCGGAAGTAAGCGTCACGGCGCCCGCTCCAGCGTCCAGTGGGACCGCCGTGCAATCGTCGTTTACAGTCGAGCCGCTGACGTTGCGCCCCGAGTTCCTGCAGACCGCCTCTTGCGTGACGCATCCCACATTCGGTGTCCGCGTCGTCATCATCGTCGGAGGCGCGCACGATGTCATTCTTCGCGAGTTGCGATTCGGGTTCACCGATCGCTTCGGCGGCAACAGGTTTCCGGACGTGATCGCGATGCCCAGCCTGTCGGCACCGGTCCCGCCAACGTCGACGCTCCCGACGACGTCGGCGATTCCCTTCCCGGGGATGGCGACGCTGCCTGGTGCTTCGCCGATTCCGATTCCGGGGTCCTCTCCGATCCACGGCCTCTTCGTTCCCGGCGGGGCGTCCCGCGCATTGCCCTACTATCTGCGGTTCGCGTGCGGCGTCGCGTCGGACGGGACCCTTCTCATCAGCGCTGCGGCCGGCGACCGGAGTGGACGCTTGGAGCCGATCGAGCGCTCAGTTCGGATCGGGTTCTGAGCCGCTGAGAGTGCTCCTGGCCAAGGCCAATCCTGGGCATCAGGACTCACTCCTGTGGCATGGAGTCGCCAGTCGCCGCGCTTCAGGGATAATCGGCCCACCTGCAGGAGGTATTCACATGCCTAAGGGAATTCTCGCGTTCGTCATCGGCATGGCACTCGCCACGCCGGCTGCGTCGCAGACCGTGGACGAGATCATCGCGAAGAACATCGAGGCCCTCGGTGGCATCGAGAAGATCAGGGCCGTAAAGACGGTCCGGATGACCGGACAGATGACGGTGGGCCCCGGGATGGAAGCCCCGATCGTCATGGAGCTCAAACGCCCGAACGCGATGCGGCTGGACATCACCGTTCAGGGCATGGTGGGCTCGCAGGCTTACGACGGCACGACCGGCTGGACGCTGATGCCGTTTGCCGGCAGCAAGGTCCCCCAGCAGATGGCCGCCGACGAAGCGAAGCTGGCGCAGGAGCAGGCGGACATCGACGGGCCGCTCGTCGACTACAAGGCGAAGGGCAACACCGTCGAGCTCCAGGGCAAGGAAAAGGTCGAGGGATCGGACGCTCACAAGCTGAAGGTCACGCTCAAGAACGGTGACGTGCGCACCATCTACATCGACGCCGAGCACTTTCTCCAGATCAAGGACGAATCGAAGCGCTCGATCCGTGGCACCGAGGTCGACACCGAAACCATCGTCGGGGATTACAAGGAAGTCGGGGGCATGATGTTTCCGCATGCCGTCGACTCCGGTCAGAAAGGCAACCCCCAGCGGCAGAAGCTGACGATCGAGAAGATCGAGATCAATGTGCCGATCGAGGACACGCGGTTCAAGATGCCCGAGGTGAAGTGAAGGCCGTCATGGCTCACCGGCCTCGCTCAAGGGGAGCTGCGGCACGGCGAAGCGCGGCGATCGTCGGCCTGCTGGCGTGTCTCACCACGGCCGGGGCCGCGCAGGACCCGGTCGTCGACTCGGAGCTGTTCGGCGCCCTGCAGGCGCGCTCCATCGGACCCGCGGTAATGAGCGGCCGGGTCGCGGCGCTCGACGTGGTCGCGGGTGATCGCCTGACGATTTATGTGGGATCGGCGGGCGGCGGCGTCTGGAAGAGCACCGACGGCGGACTCCGCTTCAAGTCGGTGTTCGATCGTCACACCCAGTCGATCGGCGCCGTCACCGTTCACCCCGCGGATCCAAAGATCGTCTGGGTCGGCACCGGCGAGTCGTGGCTCCGAAACAGCGTGTCCATCGGCGACGGCGTCTACCGGTCGACCGACGCCGGCGAAACGTGGACGCACCTGGGCCTCGAGGGCACTGAACGGATCGCGCGGATTCTCGCCCACCCCAAAGACAGCAACATCACGTAGGTCTGCGCGACCGGACATCTCTTCGACGATCACGACGATCGCGGCGTCTACCGCACGAACGACGCCGGGAAGACGTGGCAGAAGGTGCTGTTCGTCGCATCCGACACGGGGTGTGCCGACCTCGCGATGGATCCCGGTGACCCGTCGATTCTGTACGCCGGCATGTGGCAAGTGCGCCGGACCCCTTCGTTTTTCACGTCAGGCGGCCCCAACAGCGGCCTGCACAAGTCCACCGACGGCGGCTCAACGTGGACGCGCCTGAAGACGGACCTCCCAGCCGGCGACCTTGGCCGTATCGCGATCACCGTTTCGCCGGCCACGCCGGAGGTCGTCTACGCGGTCGTCGAGTCACGGCGGACGGTACTCTTCCGCTCGCAGAATCGGGGTGAGAGCTGGGTCGAGATGAACAGCTCGACCAACGTCAGCCAGCGTCCGTTCTACTTTTCGCTGGTCGTAGCGGATCCGAAATCCGCTGACCGGGTCTACAAGCCAGGTCTGCAGGCGGCGGTCAGCGACGACGCCGGCAAGACGTGGGGCGCGCTCGGCGCAGGGGGTGTCTTCGGCCCGAGCTATCACAGCGACGTGCACGCGTTGTGGGTGAATCCCCGTAACACCGATCAACTGGTGATGGGGACCGATGGCGGCCTTTACACGCCTCCAGACCGGGGCAGCACGTGGCGTTTCGTCCAGAGCCTGCCGGTCGGCCAGTTCTACCACGTCAGCTACGACCTGCAGTGGCCGTACAACGTCTACGGCGGCCTGCAGGACAACAGCACGTGGTTCGGTCCATCGCGGCGCTCGGGCGGTATCGGCGGCCGCCACTGGCAGTCGCTCTCCCCGGGCGATGGGTTCTGGTCATTCGTCGATCCCCGGGATGAGGATGTGGTGTACGACGAGATCCAGGGCGGCAATCTGTTCCGCACGCAGAAGTCGACGCTCGAACGGAAGGACATCCGTCCGTCGCCAGGCATCGGCGAGCCGAAGTACCGCTTCAACTGGAACACGCCGATCCACTTGAGCCGAGCGGCGCCCGGCACCATGTACTACGGCGCTCAGTTTCTGTTCCGGACCCGCGACATGGGCGAGTCGTGGGAACGGATCTCCCCCGATCTAACGACCAACGACCCGAAACGCCAGCGGCAGGACCAATCCGGCGGGCTGACGCTCGACAACTCCACCGCCGAAAACAACGCCACGATCTTCGCGATTTCGGAATCGCCGAAGAATCCTCGCGTCATCTGGGCGGGCACTGACGATGGTCATGTGCAGGTGACCCGCGACGGGGGCAAGACCTGGACGAACGTCGTGAAGAACGTCCAAGGAATCGCGCCCAATTCGTGGGTCAGCAGCATCGAAGCTGGCGTCGCGGACGAGGCCACGGCGTATGTGACGTTCGACGCGCACATGGACGGCGACATGAAGCCGTATGTCTACCGCACGCGCGATTTCGCTGCCACGTGGCAGCCGCTCGCGCTCGCGGACCTGCGGGGCTACGCCCACGTCGTGAAAGAGGATCCGGTGAATTCGAACCTGCTGTTCGTGGGAACCGAGCTCGGCCTGTTTACCTCGATCGATGGCGGACAGCGGTGGGCGCAGTTCAAAGCCGGGCTACCGAACGTCGCCGTTCGCGACCTGGCGATCCATCCGCGCGATCACGATCTGCTGATCGCCACTCACGGTCGCGGGCTCTTCGTGGTGGACGACCTGACACCGCTGCGGAAGCTCGACACCACAACGCTCGAGCAGGAAGTGGTGTTCCTGGCATCGCGTCCCTCGACGATGGTGATTCCGGTGTTCGAATTCGGGTTCCACGGCGACGGCGAGTTCATCGGCGACAGTCCCGCGGAAGTGGCGTCGATCAGCTACTACCTGAAGCGGCACCACATGTTCGGCGACCTCAAGCTCGAGATCTACGACGCCGGGAACAACCTGATCACGACGGTCAACGGCGGAAAGCGGCGCGGGATCAACCGCGTCGACTGGCCGATGCGGCTGGCGGCGCCGAACACGGCTCCCGGGGCGTCGCTCGTGCCGAACCTGTATTCGCTGATCGGTCCGCGGGTGCCGGCCGGACCTACACGGTGAAGATGATCAAGGGCAAGGACACGTTCACCTCCACGATCGCACTGCAGCACGATCCGCGTTCGAAGCACACCGCCGCCGATCGCGCGCTGCAACAGAAGACGGTGATGACGCTGTACCGCATGGTGGAACGGCTCGCAACGGTGATCGAAAACATCATCGGCTCTCGCGACAAGGCGCGCGCCGCCGCCGATACGGCGCTGGCCGGCGAGATGGAGCGTCAGCGGGTCGCGCTCGTCTCATCGATGCACGGGGAAGGGATTTCCGGCGAAGAAAAGCTGCGCGAGGAGCTGGGGCCCTGTATGGCAACGTGAACATGCACGAGGGTCGCCCGACCCAGTCGCAGCTGACCCGGATGGCGGTGATGGAAAAGCAGTTGCAGGACGCGATCGAGACGTTCGAGAAGGCGGCCAAGCGCGGCGGCTGAGTGCGCGCATTGATCGAGCCCCTATCCCCGGGGGTATCATCCTCGACATGCCGACGCGCAGAACGGTCCTCAAGCTGGCGGCCGCCGTTCCCTTCGTGCTGGCGCGTGCCCCGCTGATGCGCGCGGCCGGCCCTCGCGTCGTCGTGATCGGGGCCGGAGCCTTCGGGGGCTGGACCGCCTTGTGGCTTGCCCGACGCGGCGCGCAGGTGACGATCGTCGACGCCTGGGGCCCCGGAAACATGCGGGCGAGCTCGGGCGGGGAAACGCGCGTCATCCGCGGGTCCTACGGCGACCGCGCCATCTACACGCGGATGGCTGCGCGCGCGTTGCAACTCTGGGCCGAACATGAGCGCGAGTGGGGAAGACAATTCTACGTACCCACCGGCGCGCTCTGGATGTTCGGCCAGGACGACACCTTCGCGACCGCATCAGTGAAAGCGATGGCGGCCGAGGGTCTGCCGTCCGAGCGCCCGGCGGTGGAGGATGCGCGGCGGCGCTGGCCGCAGATCGATTTCGGCGGCATCTCGTCGGTGATGTTCGAACCAAAGGCCGGCTACCTGCTCGCGCGACAGTCCTGTGCACACGTGGTTGACCGTGCCCGCGCCGCGGGCGCCGCATACCGGGTCGCGGCCGCGCGTCCGTTCGAACCGACACGCTCGATGAGCCGCGTCGCGCTGGAGGACGGCGGATCAGTGACGGCCGATGCCTTCGTCTTCGCCTGCGGCCCGTGGCTCGGACGGCTGTTTCCGGATGTGATCGGCGCGCGCGTGCGGCCTACCCGCCAGGCGACGTTCTACTTCGGCACGCCCGCCGGCGACACGAGGTTCCACGAGGGCACGCTCCCGGTGTGGGTGGATTTTGGCGAGCGGCTGATCTACGGGATTCCGGGTAACGCGCAGCGCGGGTTCAAGGTGGCGGACGACACCCCCGGCCCTGATTTCGACCCGACCTCGGGCGAACGCGAAACCACCGACGGCGAAGTCGCCGACGCCCGTGCGTTTTTGCGCCGGCGCTTCCCCTCCCTGGCCGGCGCGCCGCTGCTCGGCGGCGAAGTCTGCCAGTACGAGAACTCTCCCGACTCCCATTTCATCGTCGACCGCCACCCCGCCGCATCCAACGTGTGGATCGTCGGCGGCGGGTCCGGCCATGGCTTCAAGATGGGACCTGCGCTCGGGGAACTGGTGTCTGGACTGGTGCTGTCTGACGGCACGCCTGATCCCCAGCTGCGCTTGTCGCGCTTTGGGAAGTAGGGAGGATTCCGAATGAAGACGTCGATGCCGGCACGCGTCGTTGCCCTGGCGGCCCTCGTCGGGCTGGTCGCACTCGGACTTCCGCCCACCTCGATCGGTGGGCAGGAACACGGCGGCGTGGCGCAGCTCGCCGAGGAACTGCGCGCCCGGAGTGGTCCCGGCTTCTGGGGAGATACCGACGGCCCGCTCGTGCGCGACCGGCTGCCCGGGCTCTCCGAGGCGGCCGCGCGGGAACATGCGCAATGGTCGGCTGACTTTCTGAGACGCGTCAACGCAATCAAGACCGACACTCTGGGACACAACGACTGGATCACGTGGTCGCTGCTGCGGTGGGAAGGCGAGATGGGGGCCGCGGGCGGAGAATTCTACTGGCACGAGCCGCCGATCTCACCGTATTCGTCCCCTTTACGGACGGTCACCACCGGCTTTGCCGCGGCACCGCTGTCAAACGCCGAGGGACGCCTGCGTTACCTTGACGGTTTGCACCAGCTGCCGGTCCTCCTTGCCCAGATTGAAACCAAACTGAGGGGGCAAGTGATACGCGGCATCGTGCTGCCCGCCGGCCAGGTGGATGCGGCGGTGCCGTTGATCCGCTCCTTTGGCGCGCCGCCCGAACGGAGCAGCTTCATTATCGCCGAGCGTCGTCTGGACGCGGTGCCGGCCGAGGCCCGCGACGCGTTCGCCTCGGCCGTCCGCCGGGCGATCACCGAGGTCGTGAATCCGGCGGTCGAGCACCTTGCGACGTACGTCGACGGTCCGTATCGTGACCGCGCGTCCAACGACGTCGGCGTCGGGCGATATCCCGGCGGCGACCGGTATTATCGCTTCATGGTCCGGCACCATACCGGGCTCGAGCTGACGCCGCAGCAGATCCACGAGATCGGCCTGAACGAAGTCGGCCGCCTCGAACGGGAGCTCGAGACCGTCCGCCGCCAGGCGGGATTCGCCGGTTCGCTGGCGGAATTCAGAACCTTCCTGAAGACGGATCCGCGGTTTTTCCCGACGTCGCCGGCACAAATGGGGGATGCGCTCATGGCGGCCGCGAAGAAGATCGAGCCTGCGATCGGCGCGTGGTTCATCGAGCGGCCGAAGGCGCCGTATGGGGCGCGACGCCTTGCGCCTGCGCTCGAACCGGTCATGACCTACGGCTACTACCAGCGGCCGACGCCGCCCCAGGATCCTGGTGGCTACTACCTGTTCAACGGCTCGAAGCTGGAAGACCGGTCGCTGCTCAATGCAGCCGCGCTCTCGTACCACGAGCTCGTACCGGGGCACCACTTCCAAATCGCCCTGACGCAGGAGAACACCCGCCTGAGCGCTTTTCGGAAGAACGCGCTCTACACCGCCTTCGTCGAGGGCTGGGGCGAGTATGCATCGGACCTCGCCGGCGAAATGGGCATGTATGCCGACCCCTACGACCGCGCCGGGCGGCTGTCGATGGATCTCTTCCTGTCGACACGTCTCGTCGTCGACACCGGAATGAACGCGCTCGGGTGGAGTCGCGAGCGCGCGATGGACTACATGCGCGCGCACACCTTTGAGTCAGAGACACAGATCAGGACCGAGTCGTTGCGATATTCCGCCGACATGCCGGGGCAGGCGCTGGCCTACAAAATGGGGAGCCGCACGATCCGGGCGCTGCGCGAGCGAATGCGTGCGCAGCTTGGCGTCCGCTTCGACGTGCGGCGCTTCCACCAGGCGATCCTCGGCCACGGATCGATGCCGCTCGGCCTGCTCGAGCAACACGTGGAGCGGGTGCTGTCGGGGACGGCAGGAGTCAGGGCGAGAGACGCGTGGTAGGATCCCGCGCATCGCTGATCGAATCGGTTCGCATCCTCGGGATGCTTCGACTCGCCCCCATCATCCAGCGGCATCGCCGCGGCAGACCTGGAGCATCCACTGTGCAGATTCGATGCGTGTTGGCTGTCGCCGCGGTCATTTTCGCATTCGCCACCCCGGCGTTATCCCAGGCCCTGCCCAACCTCACGTCGCTTCGCGTCCGCTACAACACCCAGAAGAACTCCGCGAAGCCCGCAGGCGAGCTGAAGGCCCGACTGGAGCAGCTCGATCGAGCGGTGGCAGACGCTACCCGCCTGGGACGCACGGGAGAGCTCCGACGGTTGTTCGCAGAGGGACTCGCGCTGCTCGCCGGACGGCCATGGACCGAAACCGACGACTTTCAAGCCTCGCTCGCACTGAGAACGCAGGCGGTGGTGCTCGACTCGTCGCAGCCACAGACTGTTCGTCTCGAGCAGATCTTTGCGTCGTCCATGGTCCTGGAGAGACCGCTGCACGCCGTCGCGTCGCTGCGTCCGATCGTGACGCCCGCGCCGTCAGCGGCGCCTGCGACTTCGGCCCCGCCCGCAGCGGCGACCGAGCTCGCCCGGTTCGACGGCCTGCCGCGCGACCTCCGCGAATCGCCATTCGCCATGGATCTGGACCTGTCTCGCTTCGCAGACGGCCTCCACATGCTCACGGTCGCTGTCAGCGACGGCGAACGTCCGATCGGAGCGGCCAGCCTCAGGCTCTCGCTCCTGCAGGGTCTGGACACCCGCCTCCGCCAGCTGGAAGCGCGCGCCGGCAGTGTGGCCGCCGATGTCCAGGCGGACCTCCGGTATCCAGCGGACTTCATCCTCAAGATCAACCGCGGAATCGTGGAGCGCGGAACCTTCGACGTCGCCGCCGAACTGCTCGCGGCAGAAGCGATCGCGAGCGCAGCCCTTGGCGGGAGGAACCCTTTCGCCGGACGCACTGGCGGCTTCGAGCGCCATTACATGCTCGAGGCGGCGAGCGAGATCATGCCGTATCGCATCCACGTGCCACGCAGTTACGACGGCACGCGCCGATTCCCGCTCGTCGTCGCCTTGCACGGGCTCGGCGGCAACGAGGATGGGTTCATGGATTCCTTCGGAAGGACCGTCCCGAGCCTCGCGGAGCAACGAGGCTACATCGTCGTGTCACCGCTCGGGTTCAGGCCCGACGGCTTCTACGGTGTGAGCATGCCGGCGGCCCCCACCCCGACCGAACGCCGGAAGCGAGAGTTGAGCGAGCTCGACGTGATGGAGGTGCTGAGGCGGACGCGCGCCGCGTACAAGATCGACGATGCGCGGATCTATCTCATGGGTCACTCGATGGGCGCGGGTGGCACGTGGGCGCTCGGAGCCAAGTATCCCGATATCTGGGCTGCGCTCGCGCCTTTGTCCGGCTGGGGGGATCCCGGGACGATGGGCACGATGCGGCACATCGCGCAGATCGTCGTGCATGGCGATGCCGACCCGACCGTGAATGTCGCCGAATCGCGAAAAATGGTGGCCGCGCTCCGGGAGCACGGCGTCGATCATACCTACATCGAGGTGGCGGGCGGCGACCACAACAACATGGTTGTGCCGAATCTGCCGAAGGTTTTCGACTTCTTCGACGCGAAACGTAAGGCTGCGCCCACGAGACGCTGAGTTTCGAGCCGCGAGTGGCTGGCTGGACGAGCGATGCGCGAGGACATTTCCAACGAGAATCGACAGCCGGGTGGACGGTCATTTGACGGCGAGATCGCGGAAGGGCATACTCCTGTGCCGCTAAACCCGGTTCAACCTGCAACCCGAAGGAGCTCTCTATGAAGGTGTGCACCCTACTGCCCCTGGTCTCGCTCGTCGTGCTCTGGTCCGGGGCCGCGGTCGCCCAGGACGCGGTGAAGGCGGATTCGGCGCACTACAAGGTCGTGTTCGAGAACGCCAGTGTGCGCGTACTGAAGATCGACTACCCGGTCGGCTCCAAGAGCTCTATGCATCAACACCCCGACACGATCGTTATTCCCCTGGGGAACGCGAGAGTCCGGTTCACCATGGCCGACGGCAAGTCGGAAGAGGTCGACATGGCGGCTGGATCGGCGATGTACGGGCCCGCTATCACCCACAGCCCGGCCAACATCGGCAAGAACCGGATCGACGGACTCCTGGTCGAATTCAAGTCCCCGGCGGCGGGTACAGCCGCGCTGCCCACCTCCCGCCCCGGCATGGCGATGAAGGTGCTGGCCGAAGGACCGCGGGCAACGGCGTTCCATATGACCGCCGACTCGACGTTCCAGGAACCGGCCGGTTCGAAGCACGACTACGACCAGATCGTGATCGCGCTCGACTCCTCGAAGATGTCGTTGTCGATCGACGGCAAACCGCCGAAGGCAGCGTGGGCACGCGGGGACGTCCAGTTCATCGGCCGTGGCGTGGCGCACGAGTCGAGGAACGCGACCGGCAAGCCGATCGACTTCGTGATCGTCGCGATCAAGTAGCGTGAGCCTGTCGGGTACGGCTCCTTCAGCAACGGGGCGTGATTCCAAATCCGGGCTGATCCTGAGATGTCATTCCGCAAGCTTCGAGGATGGTGATCTCAGCGGTCAGCATGGCGCCGCCAGGAATCACGCCCGGCACTCCCCGTTCGGCATAAGCCAGGTGGGGGGCGATTTCAAGCCGGCGCGTCCCGGCCACGCGCATCCCCTCGACGCCGTAGAAGAGACCACTGATAAGCGAGCCTCGATTGAGTCGGACTTGTGTGATCAGGGTCTCGCCGTCGTCCTCGAGCGTCGCGATGTTCGCCGGGCCCCCAGGCGTTCTGCCAGCGGATGGCGTCTCCCTTGTTCAGCCACAGACGAAGGCGAATACGGTAGGTG
>JACDBQ010000768.1 GCA_013694845.1 Acidobacteriota bacterium | reverse complement strand
AGCTCGTTGTTGACCATGACCACCGGGGCGCGGTCGCAGGCGCCGAGGCACTCGAACTCGAGCAGCGTGAACATGCCGGAGGCGTCGGTCTCGCCCACGCCGATCCCGAGCTTCTCGGACAGCGCTTCGGTGACGCGCTCCGCGCCGTTGAGCGCGCACGACAGCGTGCGGCACACCTGGAGCACATACTTGCCGACCGGCTCGCGGTAAAACATCACGTAGTAGGTCGCAACATCCTCGACTTCCGCGGGCGTGAGGTCGACCAGCGGGGCGATGTGACGCATCCCGTTGCCGCTGATGTATCCCTGCTGCTCCTGCACGAGGTAGAGCGCCGCGAGAACCGCGGACCGCTTTCGTTCCGCTGGATACTTCGTCAGGATCTCGTCCAGGGTCGCCCGGCGGTCGGGCGTCAATGTGAAGGGGGGGCCCTCATCGGCCACGGCGCGTTCCGATTTCTGAAACCTGGCGGGGTCATACACCATCAACGGATGGAAGCTCATCGATCCACGTCTCCCATGACCACGTCGGTGGAACCGATGACGGCGATGACGTCGGCAATCATGCCGCCGACGATCATCTGCGGCACCGACTGGCAGGCATAGAACGACGGGGCTCGCAACTTCACCCGGTAGGGCCGGTTCGTGCCGTCCGACACGATATTGAAGCCGTGTTCGCCGCGTGGGCCCTCGACCGGCACGTACGATTCTCCCGCCGGCACCGTAAACCCCTGGGAGTAGATCAGGAAGTGCTGGATCAGCCCTTCCATCTCGGTGTAGACCTTGTCCTTCGGCGGCGGGACGATCCGGTAGTCCTGGATGTCGAAGACGCCGCGCGGGGTGATGCGCCCGAGCGCCTGCTTGCAGATCCGGACGCTCTGGCGCATCTCCTCGATCCGGACCATGTACCGATCGAAGACGTCGCCGGCCGTGCGCACCGGCACATCGAACTCATAGGTGTCGTAGCCGCAATACGGAAAGGCCCTGCGCACGTCGTAGCCTACACCTACCGCGCGGGCGAGCGGCCCGACCAGGCCGTAGCTGATCGTGTCTTCCTTGCTGAGAACGCCCACGCCCTTGGTTCGCTTCAGCCAGATCTGGTTCTTGGTCAGCAGCCCCTGGTACTCTTCGAGCTTGCCGGGGAACCGCGCCAGGAAGGCGTTCACCGCATCGTGAAACCCGACCGGGATGTCTTCGCGCAAGCCGCCGATCCGGAAGTAACTCGGGAACATGCGGAAGCCAGCGAGCATCTCATTGATGTTGAGCAGCAGCTCACGCTCGCGGAAGCAGTACATCATCACGGAGACGGCGCCGATTTCGAGCGCGTGGGTTCCCAGCCACACCAGGTGGCTCGCGATCCGCTGCAGTTCCGCGATCAGGACCCGGATGTCCTGGACCCGCTGCGGCATGGTGGCTTCGACGCCGAGCAGCCGCTCCACCGCCAGGCAGAACGCGAGGCTGCTGGACTGTGCGCCGAGATAATCCATGCGCTCGACCAGCGGGATGATCTGCTGCCACTTCTTCTGTTCCGCGGTCTTCTCGATACCCGTATGCAGGTAGCCGATGGTCGTGTTGGCGGCCACGACCGATTCGCCCGACAGCTCCAGCACGAGGCGCAGAACGCCATGCGTGCTGGGGTGCTGCGGCCCCATATTGACGGTCATCGTCTCGGTGCGCAGCTCAGGCATCTTCAGATCTGAGTTTCATCAGTCGCTCTCCACCAGCTCACAGATCACGTGAATCAGCGTGCAATGCACTTCCTGAACCCGCGCGGTCGATGCGTCCGGCACGTTCACGTGAATGTCGGCTGCCAGCCCGGCCGCTCCACCATCGCGTCCGGTCAGCGCGATCGTCGTCAGTCCCCTGCCGCGCGCCGCTTCCAGCCCCTGCACGACGCTGGGCGATGCACCGCTCGTCGAAATGCCGAGCCCCACGTCCCCGGCCGAGCCGAGCGCTTCGATCTGCCTGACGAACACGCGATCGAAGCTGTAGTCGTTCGCGATCGAGGTCAGCAGGCTCGTGTCGGTCGTCAGCGCGAGGGCCGCCAGGGCCTGGCGCTCACGCTGAAACCGGTTCACCAGCTCCGCGGCCATGTGTTGCGCGTCGGCCGCGCTCCCGCCGTTCCCGAAAATCAGCAGCTTTCCGCCAGCGCGATGGGCGGCCCGGATCACGGATGCCGCACGGATGACGGGCTCCAGGTCGGCTCGTGCGACCCGCTCGTGCGCCGCGATCGTCGCGTCGAAAATCTCGCGAACCCGGGCCGTGTCCTGCGCGATCGACATCACAGTTCCGGGTTGAACCGGGTTGAACCGTGGCCCATCACCGCTTGGACCGGTCGCGCGACGCCTGGATGCTGGCCACGAACTCATCTTCCGTTACCTGGAGGGGTTCGTAGACCTTGACCGGCTCCTTGATCTGCACCGGGTAGTCACGGCGCCCCGGGTGCCCCTCCCAGTCGTCCGGCATCAGGATGCGGCGCAGATCCGCGTGACCATCGACGCGGAGACCGAACATGTCCCACAACTCACGCTCCGCCCAGTCCGCCGCCTTCCACAGGCCGGTGATCGTCGGCACGGACGGGTCCACCCCCGGTACGCGGACCTTGACGCGCAGCCGTTTCGGGGTCTCGCCGAAGCCGTCACTCCCGAGGCTCGCCAGGAGGTAGATCACTTCGTAGCGAGGCTCGCGCGGATAGTAATCGACGCACGTGATGTCCGCCAGGAACGCGTAGCGCAGTTCGGGGGTGTCTCGCAGCGCCTGCAGCGTCCCGACGAGACCCTCTCGCGACAGGTACACGGTGGGCATCCCATCGGCCGCGTGGACGGGCTCGAAGGATCCGGCCGGGAGATTCTGTTCCAGGAGTTCGAACATAGAGATTCAGTCGGCAGCTGACTACCCGATGAACACGGCACGGTCTTCATCACGAAGCCCGCCCAGAGCACGACGATCACGAAGAACATATTGTGTGCTCGTCCTTGTGGTCATCGGTTCCTTCGTGGTCATCGCTTCATTCCTCAATGCTCGCGGGGCCCCACCCCCGCTCGCGCTCCCTCGGCCATTCGGCCTCGCTCGGGCGGTTGACTCCGGGGCTTTCCCTCACGCCGACATCTTCATCTGGTCGATCTTTCTCTGGAGTTGCACGATGCCGTAGATTAGAGATTCGGGGCGGGGAGGGCAGCCCGGGACGAAGACGTCGACCGGCACCACCTGGTCCACACCCTGCACGATCGCGTAGTTGTCGAACACCCCGCCGACCGAGGCACAGGCGCCCATCGAGATCACGTATTTGGGCTCGGGCATCTGGTCGTAGATGCGGCGAAGAACCGGCGCCATCTTGCGGGACAACCGGCCGGCGACGATCATCAGGTCCGACTGCCGCGGCGAGCCGCGAAACACCTCGGCGCCGAAGCGCGCGACATCATACCGCCCCGCGCTCATCGCCATCATCTCGATCGCGCAGCACGCCAGCCCGAACGTGACCGGCCAGATCGACGACCGACGCGCCCACTGCACCATCTTCTCGACGCTCGTGGTCAATACCGGGATTTCGAAATCAGCCATCAGTGTTCAATCCCCAATCCCTCATCCCTCATCCGCAATCCATTAGACCCTCTCATGTCCCCAGTCGAGCACACCCTTGCGCCAGACATAGACGTACCCGCCGGTGAGGAGCAGGAAGAACACGAGAATCTGAACGAAGCCGGTCCACCCCAACTCGCGCAACGCCATCGCGAAGGGGTAAAGAAAGGCCACCTCGATGTCGAACAGCAGGAAGATCATCGCCACCAGGTAGAACTTGACCGGGTGCCGTTCGCGCGCGTCGCCGACCGGCGGCATGCCGCACTCGTATGGCGCGAGCTTTTCGGGCGTCGGTTTCTTCGGGCCGACCAGGTGGGAGAGCACGATGTTGAACGCTCCGAACCCGGCGCCGAGCCCGATCATGATAAGGATGGGAACCCAGCCGTGCATGTGTCCTGCGCGCTGCCCGCTTGTGAATTTTTTCGCAAGGAGCAGCCAAAAAAAGCGCGCCTGGCACCAGCCCGACGCGTGAGGGCGTGCCGCGGTCACCGCAGCCGTCCCATCCACCGAATGCTATCACGGTGCCGAGACTCTGCCATACCAGTCGTACCCGTAGAATGAGCACGTGGCCCGACTCGCGTGGTTCAGCCCGATGCCCCCAGCTCGCACCGGCGTGGCCGTCTACAGCGCCGAGCTCGTGGCGGCGCTTCGGAACATCCATGAGATCGATGTCTTCGTGGACGAGCCGATCGCTGCCGCCGCCAAAACGCCCCGGCAGGATGCCCGCACGGCCGATAGCCCGGGCGGGGGAATCCTGCGCTCGGCACACGACTTCGTCTGGCGTCAGCAGGCGCGACCCTATGACCTGACCGTCTTCCAGGTGGGTAACTCGTCATCGCACGACTTCCTGTGGCCCTACCTGTTCCGATATCCCGGCCTGGCGGTGCTGCATGATCGCCATCTGCACCACGCACGCGCGGCCGCGTTGCTGCGTCTGAAGCGTGCGGACGACTACCGCGCTGAGTTTGCCGCGGCGCAGCCGGCGACGTCGCCCGATCTCGCCGAGCTCGCGATCGCAGGGTTCGACAACCACCTCTATTATTGGTGGCCCATGACCCGCCTGATCACCGGGGCCTCTCGGGTGACCGCCGTTCATGCGCCGCTGGTGGGTGCAATGCTGCGCGCGGAATCACCGGAAGCGGTGATCGAAACCCTGGGCCTCGGGCATGGTGAACGAATCTCCGGCAAACGGATGGCCTCGGCATCCGCTCGAGTACGTGCGCGACACGGCATCGATCCGCGCGACATCGTGTTCGGTGTCTTCGGAGGGCTGACGCCCGAGAAGCGCGTGCGCCAGATCCTCGAGGCCTTCGCCGCGTTGCTGGCCTCTCACCGGGTCGCACACCTCCTGCTCGTGGGCGCGCCGGCGGATCACTACCAGGTGGCCGACGACATCGCCCGGCTCGGAATCGGCGGCCGTATCACGGTGATCGGGTATGTCGAGACGGATGCGGCATTCACGGACTACATTGCGGCGTGCGATGTATCCATCAACCTGCGATGGCCGAGCGCAGGTGAAGTGTCCGGCCCGTGGCTGCGAGCGTTGGCGGCTGGCCGCCCGACGATCACCACCGACCTGTCTCACATGGCCGACGTTCCCGCCCTGGACCCGCGAACCTGGACGGTAGGGCACGCAGCCTCGACGATGGGTGATCCGCCCGATCCTGTGACGGTCTGCATCGACATCCTGGACGAAGATCATTCGCTGTGGCTCGCCATGCGCCGCCTCGCGTCAGACGCGGATCTCCGAGCTCGACTGGCCCGGGCAGCGGTCGTCTACTGGGATCGGGAACATTCGCCCGAACGCATGGTCCGGGATTACCGACGCGTGATCGCCTCGGCGATCGCCTCTCCGGTCCCCCGGCTCGAGGCTCCACCTCACCTTGGCGCGACCGGCACCGAACGGCTCGACGAACTGCTCAGGCCCTTCGGTCTCGCGCCGAACGTGTGGGGTAGAATTTGACGATACGACTCAACGGCGAGACCCGCGAAGTGACGGGTCCCGTCTCCATTAGTGCCCTGCTGGCCGCCCTCGACATCGATCCCCGGCAGGTCGCCGTTGAACACAACCTCGTGGTGATCAAACGCGATGCTTACCCATCAACCGTCGTCAGTGATGGCGACGAAGTCGAAATCGTGAACTTCGTCGGCGGCGGCTATACGTCGCACATCGCACGTCGCACATCGCACGTCGCACGTCGCACGTCGCACATCGCACATCGCACATCGCACATCGCACATCGCACGTTTAGACTCGCACGTAATTTCTATGAACTCTGATCCCCTGGTGATTGCAGGCAGAACGTTTGGGTCACGGCTGATCGTGGGGACCGGCAAGTACCCGTCGCACGCGATCATGGCCGACGCGCACCGGGCCGCGGGGGTCGACATGGTCACCGTGGCGGTGCGGCGCGTGAACCTGGCCGATACGTCAGCCGAATCGCTGATCGCCTACATCGACCAGCCGCGCATCTTCATCCTGCCGAACACGGCTGGGTGCTACACCGCCGACGAAGCGATCCGTACCGCGCGCCTTGGACGCGAGGTGGGCCTGTCGAACTGGGTGAAGCTCGAAGTGATCGGCGACGAGCACACGCTGTTCCCCGACAACATCGCGCTTCTGGAGGCCACCCGCGTGCTCGTGAGCGAGGGATTCGTCGTGCTGCCCTACATCAATGACGATCCGGTTGTCTGTCGCAGGCTGGAAGAGGCGGGGGCGGCGGCCGTGATGCCGCTTGGCGCACCCATCGGCTCGGGCCTCGGCATTCAGAACCCGAACAACATCCGGATCATCACGGCGCAGGCCGGCGTGCCCGTCATCGTGGACGCGGGGGTCGGCACGGCTTCCGACGCAGCCGTGGCCATGGAGCTCGGCGTAGACGGTGTGTTGATGAACACCGCGATCGCGCTTGCGCAGGACCCGGTCGTCATGGCCGGTGCGATGAAGCTGTCGGTCGAAGCCGGCAGGATGGCGTTTCTCGCCGGACGGATTCCGCGCCGTGAGTTCGCCTCCCCCAGCAGCCCGATCCGGGGTTTGATCGGCACCGTCCCGAACCCCAGATGACCGAGTCGCTCGAAGACAGGCTTCGGCGCCTCGAGCACGACCGCGACCAGGCGGACCACTCGTACAACGCAGCACTCACCGAGCTCGATCGCGCGTTGCCGGGCAGCGCGTCCCTGCCGGAACCGGTGCTTCCGCTCGATGAACACCAGCTGGCCACGTTGAATGCGGCCTGGAACATCCTTCCGGCGCCCCCGGCTGCCCGGGGGCTGCAGCAGAAGTTGGCGGGTTTCATCTGGAAGACGATCGCTCCATACATGCAGCGGCAACTGACGTTCAACTCCGTCCTCGTCGACCACATCAACCGCAACGTGGCGGCACAGAAGGAAGCGCATCGCCGGGCGCTCGACGCGGCGACAGCCTGGCGGGCCCAGGTGGACACGCTGGGTGCATTCCACGCGCACCTGATGGTGTATCTGCAGCAGATCACCGCGTACGTCGACACCAAGGATCGTCAGAGCGGTGGCGGCGCCCTGGTGCTGAACGCGGCCATCAGCGACGTGGTCGACGCCCAGGCGAAATACCGCGTATCACTGGCCGCCCGGGAACATCGCCACGAGGCGCGGACCTCAGCGCTCTCGGTAGCGCACGAAGAGCTGCGCAGCATGATCGGCATCGCGCAACAGGCGATCGTCGCGATCAAGAGGGCTGTTCAGGGGTCCGAGGTTCCAGGGGGCCAAGGTTCCGACGTTCGCCTGCCCAAGAGCCCTCCGAACCCCGAGCCTCCCAATCCGGAACCTCGAAACCTCGAAGCGTTCGGGCCAGCATTGAACGCCTATAAGTATGTCGGCTTCGAGGACCAGTTCCGCGGGTCGCAAGGCGTCATCCGGGCCCGGCAGGAATCGTATCTGCCCTTCTTCGAGCGGTTGCGCGGAGACTCCGGGGAGGCGGGCGCTCGGCCCGAAGTCCTCGATGTCGGCTGCGGGCGCGGCGAGTTCATCGATCTGCTCAACGCTCACGGCATCCCGGCCCGGGGGATCGACCTGAATCACGAGATGGCGGCGGGCTGCCGCGCGCGGGGACTCGACGTCACCGAGGCGGACGCCGTCGGGTATCTCGCGCCGCTCCCCGATCAATCACTCGGCGGCGTGTTCGCGGCCCAGGTCGTCGAGCATCTCGAGCCCGCATACCTGCTCCGCTTCCTGGATCTCGCCTTCGAGAAGCTTCAGCCCGGCGGCACCCTGATCCTCGAAACGCTGAACCCCGCCTGCTGGACGGCGTTCTTCGAAAGCTACCTCCGCGACATCACCCACCGCTGGCCGCTGCACCCGGAGACTCTCAAGTACCTGGTGACGGCGAGCGGCTTCACCCGGGTGGCAATCGAGTTCCGTTCTCCGGTTCCGGCGCAGGACCGCCTTCAACCCATTCCGGTGCCGAGTGGCGCCGACGTGGCACTGCGCGACCTGGCCGAAACGTTCAACGTCAACGTCGAGAAACTGAACGCCCGCATGTTCACGCACATGGACTACGCGATCGTCGCGGAAAAGGCTTGAGCGAACCAGGGCCACGAGCATTCCGCCGCTTCAGACTGAACTGGAAAACGAAGGCGGCGGCTTTCCGCGCCTTCGACTCGCTGCCGGCTGGCGAGCGGCTCTACTACCTCACCCAGCGTTACATCACCCGCACGCTGCCTCGCGACCTCGTTCACCAGGGACGCTGGCCGTTCGAGCATGGTCAGACCTTCCGGCGTCATTTCGCCGGGGACCTCGCATCGGCGCGCCTGTTCGAGCTCGGCGCCGGGTGGGACCTGTACAGCAACCTCGTGCAGTGGTGCTACGGGGTCAACCACCAGCTCGTCGTCGACATCTCGCGACTCATCAGACTGGACCTGCTCAATCGCGTGATTCGCTATCTGCGGGAGCACCCGCCGTCGGGCTTCGTTCGGGTGCCCGAGACCCCACTCACCGAACCCGTCGTCGCCAGCCTGGAGCAGCTCTATGGGATCCGGTATGTCGCGCCTGCTGACGCTCGACGCACCGGCCTCGTCAGTGCCAGCGTGGACCTCGTCTGCACGACGAGCGTGCTCGAACACATTCCGGCGACCGCGCTCGCTGACATCATGCGGGAATGCCGCCGCCTCTGCCACGCGGGGAGCGTGATCAGCCACGTGGTCGATTACTCCGACCATTACGCGCACTCCGACGCATCGATCAGCTTCTACAACTTCCTGCGCTTCTCGGATGAAGAATGGACGCCCTACAACCCTCCGATTCACTATCAGAATCGGCTCCGGCACTTCGAGTATGGGCAGCTCTTCGCCGAGGCGGGCTTCGAGGCGGTTGCGCAAACCATCGTACGGCCGGATGGGGCGGCGGAGGTGGCGGCGGCGATCCCGCGGTCAGCGCGATTCCGCGCCATGACGCTGGACCAACTGACACCCCTCACCGGTCACTGGGTCTTGCGGCCGCGGTGAGCGGCAACCTGGTCGAGAAGGCGCACGAAGGCCGGGTACTGCTGCTCGACGGAAAACGATGGGGCAAGCGCTTTCGCATTTGCTGACATCGTCCGCCTCAGCGGCTCGTCGGAGGCCAGCCGCTCGACAGCGTCAGCCAGCGAAGACGGACTTTCCGCATCGTAATTGATCCCGACCTGATACTTGCGGACGATGTCGCCGAGATCCCGTTCGAGTGAGTTGACCATCGGAAGTCCATATCGCAGATAGTCGAACGCCTTGATCGGCATGGCGACCGTCGAATCTCCGCGATACGTCGACAGGGCGATGTCCGCGTGTCGATAGAGGAGCGCCAGGTCGGCGGGTCCGAGCCTGCCGCAAAAAATGAAGGTATCGCTGGAGCTGCGTCGACAGAGCTCCGCGAGCGGGCCGTCTCCGGCAACGATGATCTTCAGTGCGACGGGCTGGCCTGCGGCGGACGGCGATCGACGGGCGAGACGAATGATCGACGGAATATCGTAATTGGCGCCGAGAGTACCGGCGTAGATCGCCCAGACCTCCTGCGGCTGCTTTCGCGAGACCAGCTCCACGATCGGCGGCGTCGGCTCGCCGTGCACCTCGCGTGCGTTGTAGGACCAATAGACGACCTCGAGCGGAACGTCTGCGCTGGATACCAGAGAACGTGCGATCTCGAGGTAATCGCGTGCAACGGCCACGACGCCGTCGGCGTGCCGGTACAGCCGCTTCCTCCATTGATACAAGGGGGCTAGCAGCAGGCTGGACCAGCTTCGCACCCGCTTCGGCAGGACCAGCGCAAACAGCTCGGGCCAGATGTCGATGACGTCGAGCACGAGGGCGCTGTCCGCGGTGAGCAACGGACCCAGCAGGATGTCGTAGTAGAAAAGCGCCGGCTCGGCAAGGACGATGAACTCCGGCCGCGAGCGGCCTGCCGTCCTGGCGAGAAGGTTCCTGGCGAAGGTGCGCTCGTACCTCACCCGATCGACGGAGATGTGCGAATCGTACGGGGTGGAAGGGACGATCTCGATGCTGTAGCGCTCATCGACAGCGATCACCTGCTGCCCCTCGGCACGAAACGTCTTGCTCCGGTGCTCGAAGTTCGAAATGAATTGCGTCACGGTGTATCCATGCGTGGCCAGGCACTGCGCGAGCATCGTCGATCGATAGGTGGACCATGATTCCGACGGCAGGCTCCCGTAGGGGTTGATGATCCAGAGTGACGTGCTCATGGGCGGGGAGCCGGGAGGACATCACGCATGCTCGCCGCGAGACCGTCGCCGATCGCATCCCACTCGAGGTGCTCCTGGGCGAGCTGCCGTGCGGCGCGTCCCATCGTCGCGCGCTCTTCGGAGCGCACAGCCAGTCGGCAGACGGAGGTCACGAAATCCTCGTCGCTGTCAGCCAGAAGGTAGTGCTCCTCGCTCTTGCCCGGCAGACCGGCGAATGCGAGGGAGCTGCCCACGACTGGCAGACCGCACGACATCGCTTCCGCGACCTTGAGCTTGGTTCCGGCGCCGATTCGAAGGGGTGATACCAGGATGTCCACTTCCTGCAGCCAGGGCACCACGTCGTCCACGGTTCCGGAAAGCGTGACGCCGGCGACGGTCCTGGCGATGGCGCGGAGGGCCGCGGTCGGCTTGCTGCCGATGACGACCAGTCTCACGTCAAGGTCCGCCAGGCGGGTCCTGATGAGGGGCAGCAGGCTCGTGCAGAAGCGGGTTACCGCATCCACGTTCATCTGCAGATCCATGCTCCCGAGGTAACCCAGGGTCACGACATCGCTGACGTCTGCGGGACCGGGTGCGGGCGTGAAGCGACGAGTGTCGACGCCGTTGGCCGCGACCCAGAAATGTCGACCCTTGCCGCCCGCGTACTCACGCGTCCGCTCACGATCCTCTTCGGACACGGACACATACGCCGAGATGTCGGGCAGCGCGCGCATCTCGTAGGCGATGGTACGACGGGTGTTCCACGCCGCAAACACGTTCGTCGGAAATGGTGAATGCTCCGCCTTGTTCTGCCAGTACACGCGGTCGACGTTCTGCTGATCGACGACGACGGGGACCCGGCAGCCGCGGAGATAACCCATCCCATAGATGAAGTGGCTGTATACGACGTCGTAGGTGTGTTCGGCCAGCTCCCGCCGGACGATCCGGGCGATCTCGGGGCGGGCGTAGATCGCGGCATGCAGCGGTCGGCGCGGGTCCACCATCGCCAGCCCTCTGCGCGCGGCGCCGGCATCCCCGATTGGCGGACAGATGAAGCGGGCCGTCGCATCCGCGGGTACGGACTGATCGTGCCGTCGCGGTGACACGAAGGTGACGTCGAAGTGTCGAGCCATCTGACCCAGCACGGCGGCGATGCGCACGAGACCGCCGGTCGTCGCCGGCCACGGTGCGGCGGGTGACACCATGAGCATGCGGTGACGCGGGGACATTCCGGCTGAAAGTATACGTGCCACCTTCGCGGGCCCCGGGCAGAACCACCCGTTCCGTCCCTTGACAGCCCCTGACCGTGCGCGTCTAATCGGTCGACGACCATGCGTAATCGCTATCTGCTTGTGCTGGACGTGCCGCTGATTGCGCTCTGCGTTTTCCTCGCGTTCGTTCTGCGCTTCGATCTGACTTTCGTTTTCGCCGAGAACCTGCGCAACCTGTTCATCTGGTGCGCGCTGGCTGCGGTCGTGCTGAAGCCGCCGATCTTCTATGCGTTCGGCATGTACGGACGCTACTGGCGCTACGCAACCATCGACGACCTGGTCGTCATCGGTCTTTCCGCGTCGGCCTCAGCGCTGGCGCTGGCGATCTTCTATGCGACGACGACGGTGCTGCAGCTGGCCCATGGATTCTCGCGCTCGATCCTGCTCATCGACTGGCTGCTCACCCTGCTCACGATCGGCGGGCTGCGACTGTCGGTGCGCATCATCGGCGAGGCGCGGTCGCGGGGGGGCGGTCGAGGAGGGGCGGCGCGAAAGCGGGTCCTGGTCGTCGGCGCCGGCCAGGCTGGCACGATGGTGGTGGCGGAGATCCGCCGGAACCCACAGCTTCAGATCGAGGTCGTCGGTTATCTCGACGATGACCCCACGAAGAAGGGCAAACGGGTCACCGGGGTGCCGGTGCTCGGCGACACGAATGCCCTCGACGACGTCCTCAGGGGGCGTCGCATCGAAGAGGTCATCATCGCGATGCCGACGGCGCCGGGCACCGCCGTGCGCCGCATCGCCGAGCGCGCGCAGGCGGCAGGGGTGGCGTCACGCACCATGCCGGGGGTCTTCGAGCTCCTGGACGGCGCCGTCAACGTGAGCCGCCTTCGGCAGATCGAAATCACCGACCTTCTGAGGCGGGCGCCGGTCTCGGGGCAGAGAACCCCCGATGAATACCTGGCGGGACGGGTTGTGCTCGTCACGGGTGCCGGCGGTTCGATCGGCATGGAGCTGTGCCGGCAGGTCGCACGCGCCAATCCGCTCGCCATCGTCCTGGTCGGCCATGGCGAGAACAGCATCTTCGACGCGGAGCAGGAGCTTCGCCGGACGTTCTCGAAAGTGATGCTGCGCCCGGTCATCGGCGACATCCGCGATGAGCGCAGGATGCAGGACATCTTCGAGGCCTGGCGGCCATCGGTGGTCTTTCACGCCGCGGCACACAAGCACGTTCCCCTGATGGAGGAAAACCCCGAAGAGGCGATCACCAACAACATCTTCGGCACGGCGGTGCTGGTGCGCGCGGCGCTGGCCCACGGCGCGGAACGCTTCGTCCTCATCTCCACCGACAAGGCGGTCGCGCCCACGAGCATCATGGGCGCGTCCAAGCGGGTGGCCGAGTCGATCGTCACCGATGCGGCTCACCGGTCGGGCCGACCCTTTGTCTCGGTCCGGTTCGGGAACGTCCTCGGCAGCCGGGGTAGCGCCGTCCCGCATTTCAAACGGCAGATCGAGATGGGCGGGCCGTTGACGATCACTCACCCGGATATGCGCCGGTTCTTCATGACGATCCCTGAAGCGGTCCACCTGGTTCTGCAAGCCGGCGGAATGGGCGCCGGCCACGAGCTGTTCGTTCTCGACATGGGCGAACCGATCCGCATCGTCGATCTCGCGCAGGATGTGATCAAGCTGTCGGGCTACACGCTCGACGAGATTCCGATCGTCTACACCGGGATGCGCCCCGGCGAGAAGCTGATCGAAGCGCTCTGGGAGCCGGACGCGCGGGTCGAGCCGACGGCGCATCCCGAAATCTTGAGAGTCGAGGAACAGGCCGCCACCCCGGACATCGACAAGCTGCTCGCGGATTTCGCGCGCGCCGGGAAGGAACGCGGTGCCATCGAGGCGGCGTTGAAACGGTGGGTCACCACCTATGTCGCTCCGCGCGAGCAGCCGGTTCCCCACCCGGCACCGGCGCTCGTCTCGCAGCCCTGATCCCGGAACTGAACCACCGTCTTCGGCCGCAAGTCCAGACGCGTCAATACCTTGACAACCATCGGGACCCCCGCGACAATTCTTGTTCCTTCTTGAACGATTGAGCGATTTCCTCTCGGCGACGCTGCCGGTGTAATCGACGGGCACGAAGTGTCGTTCTCCCGATTTTCGGTTCTCCAAGTCGATCCTGTGACCGCGAGCAAGGTGCAGCACGAAAAACGCGTGGGCGTTGGTGCGGCGGGGTTCCGCTGCCGTGCCTGCGGTGGCACCGGCCTCGTCCCGGTGTTATCGCTTGGATCCACGCCCCTGGCGAACGCCCTGCTGTCGGAGGCGCAACTCTCCATTGCCGAGCCGACGTTTCCGCTCGATGTGGTGTTCTGCGAGGGGTGCTCGCTGGTCCAGCTGACCGAGACCGTGGCTCCGGGCGTGCTGTTCAGCGAGTATGTGTACTTCTCGTCCTTCTCCGACGCCGCGGTTGAACATGCGCGGGTCACCGCCGAACGGGTGGCGCTCGAACGTGGACTGGGCGCTTCGAGCCTGGTGATCGAGGTCGCGAGCAACGACGGCTATCTGCTTCAGCATTACGCGCGCGGCGGAGTCCCGGTCCTCGGAATCGAACCCGCTCGGAACATTGCGGCCGCGGCCACCGCCAGGGGCATTCGGACCCTGAATGCGTTCTTCACCGAGGAGCTCGGTCGCGAGCTTGCCGCAGAGGGGCGTCGTGCCGACGTTCTGCATGCGAACAACGTGCTCGCGCACGTGCCGGACCTGAGTGGGTTCGTCGCCGGGATGCGCCACGTCCTGCAGCCTCACGGCGTCGCCGTGATCGAGGTCCCCTGGGTTCGCGAGCTCGTCCGGCATCTCGAGTTCGACACGATTTATCACGAGCATCTCTCCTACTTTTCGCTGACGGCGCTCGACGCATTGTTCGAACGCCACGGGCTCACCATCGGCGACGTCGAAGAGGTGGCGATCCACGGCGGGTCGCTGCGGCTGTGGGTCGGTCATGGCGGGACGGTGGTGCGCGGCGAGCGCGTGCGACGCCTGCTCGACCGCGAACGGGACGAGGGGCTGGCGGGCCGGAGCTACTACGCCGGCTTCGCGGACCGCGTCCAGGCACTCAGCCGGGATCTGGGGGCGCTGCTCCGAGGGTTAAAGAGCGAAGGGCATTCGATCGCCGCTTATGGAGCGTCGGCAAAAGGCAGCACCTTGCTGAACTATCTCGGCATCGGCCGGGAGACGCTCGACTTCATCGTGGACCGCAGCACCGTGAAACAAGGTCGTTACGCGCCCGGTACCCGGCTGCCCATTCGTGCGCCTGAGGCCCTGCTCGCGGAGATGCCGGCCTATGTGCTCCTGCTCACCTGGAACTTCGCCGACGAGATCCTGCGCCAGCAGGCTGAGTATCGCCATCGGGGAGGTCGCTTCATCATCCCGCTTCCCTCTCCGACAGTGATCTGATCCGTGACCTTTGAACCCACGCAAGTGGACGGCGCCTGGCTGGTGGGTCTCGAGCGACACGAGGACGATCGCGGCTTCTTCGCCCGGCTCTGGGACGCGTCGGAGTTCGAAGCGCGCGGCCTGGCGGGCTCGCTCGACCAGTGCAGTCTTTCGTACAATCGCCGGGCCGGCACCGTCCGTGGGATGCATTACCAGGCAGCGCCGTGCGAGGAAATCAAGGTCGTGCGGTGCGTCCGCGGCTCGATCTACGATGTCCTCCTCGATCTTCGTCCAGCTTCAGCAACATACAGGCAGTGGGTCGGGCGGGAGCTCACGAGCGAGAACCGCCTGTGCTGCTATGTTCCCAAGGGCGTGGCGCACGGGTTCCAGACGCTGACCGATGATGCAGAAGTGTTGTACTTGATCGCGGGCCCCTACGATCCGGGACTGGCGCGGGGTGTCCGCTGGAACGACCCGGCCTTCAATATCCGCTGGCCCCTGACCGCTGCCGGAATCTCGGACCGTGATCGTCTGTATCCCGACTTCGGCGCATGACGCGTGTGCTCGTAACCGGTGCGGGTGGGTTCGTCGGACGGCATCTCACGCCGATCCTGGGGGCCGCGGGGCTCGAGGTGCACGCGGTCGCATCGGGCCCGACGTCGACCAGCGCCGATGGATGTACGTGGCATCAGGCCGACC
>JACDBQ010000745.1 GCA_013694845.1 Acidobacteriota bacterium | reverse complement strand
GCTCACCCTTGAGCCGGCCGCGAACCCCGTTGGTCTTCCGCTCAACGTACTGCCGGGACGGTATAGACGGCAACCCAGTCAGACGGTGGATGCGGCGGAACTGTTTCCGGACCCTCATTACAGCCGGCGAAGGTCGCTGACGGCGATCCGGCCGGCCTCGCGCTGGAGACGTCAGATGCGATGCGGGCCTGCCCTTCGCGTTTCCTGGCCGTCGTCGTAGGCTCAGGTGGCTCGGGGACAAACAATAATCGGCCCGAACGGGTGGCGTCGATTCCCGAGCCGCGATTGACTCGGAGCCCAGTGGACGCGGCAGAACCCGAGTCGCTGAGGCTATACCCGCGCACCTGCTTGGACGTCAGCCCGAACATCGGCGGAGTCGCAACCCCGATCAGACGCAGCATCAGGTAGAGCTGCCCCGGCCATTCGATCCGCTCGGGCGGGACCAGCGGCACGAGACGCTGTGTGCGCTTGCGAATCCCCTTGAAATAGCCCACGAAGTCCGCAGGTCTATTCGTCATTTCCGTCGCCGCGGCGCGCGCCGCCGCGCGCACGCCGGTCGCCCTCATTCCTTGACCCAACCTCTCGGCGCATAGTACCTTTCATGGTTATGCCCCCCGGTGGCCGCGGCCGCATTGGCCCGGTCTGTCGCGGAGGCCACTTCTTCCGCTCCCGAACAGGCCGGTTCCACCGCGATGTCTCAACCAGCGCCCGTTTCGCTCAAGAAAACACCGCTGAACGCCCGCCATCGTTCGCTCGGCGCCCGCATGGTCGAGTTCGGCGGGTGGGACATGCCGGTCGAATATGCCGGGCTCGTCTCCGAACATATGGCGGTCCGCACCGCCGCCGGGCTCTTCGACGTGAGCCACATGGGGCAGATCGAAATCGCGGGAAAAGACGCGCTCCAGGCCGTCCAGCACACCACCTCGAACAATGCCGGGCGGCTGGCGGTGAACCAGGCGCACTATTCCGCGCTGACGACGCCTCAGGGAACGTTCGTGGACGACGTGCTGGTCTACAAACTGACGGACGAGCACTTCATGCTCGTCGTCAATGCGTCGAACATCATCAAGGATTTCAAGTGGATCACCGAACACATCGCCGGGATTGGTGATGCCGTCGCCGTGAACACCAGCTCGCGATACGCGTTGATCGCGATCCAGGGACCTGTGGCCCGGGACGTTCTCCAGACGCTGACGGGCGTCAACCTCGGTGAGATCAAGTACTACTGGTTCACCACCGGCGAGGTCGCGAGCGTGCGGGTGACCATCTCACGCACCGGATACACCGGTGAGGACGGGTTCGAAGTGTTCGTGCCGCCAGCCTCGGCCGAACGCGTATGGGACGCGATCCTCGCCGCCGGCAAACTGCACGGCGTTGTGCCCGCCGGCCTCGGCGCCCGCGACACTCTCCGGCTCGAAGCGTCGATGCGCCTATACGGCAACGACATTGACGACACCACCACGGTCGTCGAGGCCGACCTCGGATGGATCGTCGGCTGGAAGAAAGAGGAATTCATCGGGTTCGACGTCCTGAAGCAGCAGAAGGCCGAGGGCTCCGCACGAAAGCTCGTCGGTCTCGAAGTGCTGGATCGCGCGATCGCGCGCCACGGTCACGAGGTCTATATCGACGGCGAAAAGGCCGGTGTGGTCACCAGCGGGACGCAGACACCGTTCCTCAAAAAGGCGATCGGAATGGCCTACCTGCCCTCGGCAAAGACTGCCGCCGGAACCGAGTTCGAGATCGACGTCCGCGGCCGCCGCGTCAAAGCCCAGGTGATCCCGATGCCGTTTTACAAGAGAGCCCGTTGACCTCAGCCCGTGAGCCCGTCCGCACGACGAGCACGTCATCACATAGCCCGTGCGCACCCCGCACACCGCACATCGCACATCGCACATCGCACGTCGCACGTCGCACGTTTTTGAAGGAGCCGCCGATGTATCCAAGTGACCTGAAGTACACGAAAGACCATGAATGGGTCCGCGTCGAGGGGGAGCAGGCCCACGTCGGGATCACCGACTACGCGCAGAAACAGCTCGGCGACGTCGTCTACCTCGAGCTCCCGGACGTCGGCAAGACCTTCAACAAAGGGGAGGTGTTCGGCACGATCGAATCCGTCAAGGCGGTCTCGGAACTGTACGCGCCGGTCAGTGGCGAGATCCTGGAAGTGAACGCCAGCCTGTCCCAGCACCCCGAGTCGGTGAACTCCGATCCACACGCCGCCTGGATGATCGTCATGAAGCTGTCCAGCGCCGCTGACGCGGCCGAGCTCCTCGACTCCGGCGCCTACGCAGATCTCACGAAATAGCTCGACCCAAGACCTCAACATGAACGAATTCACCCCGGGAACCTTTCAAAGCAGACATATCGGCCCAGACGAACCCTCGCGCGACGCGATGCTGCGGGCCATCGGCGTGCCATCGCTCGACGCCCTGATCGACCAGACGATTCCGCCGGGCATCCGTCTTTCGAAGCCGCTCGAGATGCCGGAGGCCGACAGTGAGTTCGGCTACCTGCGTCGTCTCCGCACGATCGCTTCCCAGAATGTTGTGGCGCGCACGTACATCGGGATGGGCTACTACGACTGCATTACGCCGAGCGTCATTCTGCGCAACGTCTTCGAGAACCCCGGGTGGTACACGCCTTATACGCCCTACCAGGCCGAGATCGCGCAGGGGCGCCTCGAGTCCCTCCTCAACTTCCAGACGGTTGTGAAAGACCTGACCGGCATGGAGATCTCGACTGCATCGCTGCTCGACGAGGGCACGGCGGCAGCCGAGGCGATGACGATGTTCCACCGGCTGCAGACGAAGAAAGCGCCGGCGGGGGAGGCGAGCGTATTCCTCGTCTCAGCCGGGGTGTTCCCGCAGACCCTCGACGTTCTGAGGGGCCGTGCAGAGCCGCTCGGCATTCGCCTCGAGGTTGGGGATCCCGATGCCCTGCCGATGGACAAGGCGTTCGGCATGCTCCTGCAGTATCCGGACGACCACGGCGAGGTGCGCGACCTGCGGCCCATCATCGAGCAGGCCCATGCCGCTGGATTGATGGTCGCCGTCGCGTCAGACCTTCTCGCGCTCACATTGCTGACCCCGCCCGGAGAGATGGGCGCCGACGCGGTCGTCGGCAATTCGCAGCGGTTCGGTGTGCCGCTCGGGTATGGAGGTCCGCACGCGGCATTTTTCGCGACCAAGGAATCATTCGTCCGGCAGGCGCCGGGCCGGATCATCGGGCTGTCGGTCGACGCCCGCGGCCGGCAGGCGCTGCGCATGGCGCTCCAGACGCGGGAGCAGCACATCCGCCGCGAAAAGGCGACGTCCAACATCTGCACCGCACAGGCGCTGCTCGCGAATATCGCCGCCATGTATGCCGTGTACCACGGTCCGCGGGGCCTGCGAGCCATAGCGGAACGCGTGCACACCCTGGCGCGGCTGACCGAAAACGGATTGACGGAGCTCGGCTACAAACAGGTGAACAGCGGGTACTTCGACACGCTGCGGATTCACGGCGGCGAGATCGCCGTCGTGCGTCAGGCCGCCGAGGCGGCGGGGATCAATTTCCGGTACAGCGGCGACACGATCGGTATCTCGCTCGACGAAACGACGACGTCCGCTGACGTTACCGACATCCTCATGGCCTTTGGCAAGGCTCTCGAGTCCGGCTCCGGCGGAGTGGTCAGCACGTCTGCGGCGGACGGGCCGTTCGAGCTCAAAGCCCCCACCGCGCTCAGGCGGACGTCGGAGTACCTCACGCACGCGGTGTTCAACTCGCATCACTCCGAGACCAGGATGATGCGATACATCAAGAGCCTCGAGCGCAAGGACGTCGGTCTCGACACGTCGATGATTCCGCTCGGATCCTGCACGATGAAGCTGAACGCGGCCTCCGAGATGATTCCCGTGA
>JACDBQ010000744.1 GCA_013694845.1 Acidobacteriota bacterium | reverse complement strand
GACCTACTCCGTTCTGAGCGCCGTCAGTGGATCCACTCGGGTGGCCCGCCAGGCAGGGACCCAGATCGCGATCGCGCCGGCGGCCACAAGCAGTACCGCGACCGAGGCGAACACCACGAAGTCACGTGGCCCGACCTGGAAAAGGAGCCGCGCGATCGACCCGCTGATCAACGCCGCCGCCACGAGCCCGATGGCGCCACCGAAGAGCACCAGCTTCATCCCCTGCACGAGCATCAGCGACAGAACCGAGGCGCGCGAGGCGCCGAGCGCGACCCGGATCCCGATCTCGCGAGTGCGCTGCTGCACGTCATAGGCGATCACGCCATAGCTGCCGACCGTCGCCAGCACGATCGACAACAGCGCAAATGCCCCGATCAGCAGGACGTTCAGTCTGCGGTCTGCGACCGACAGCGCCATGACGTCGATCATCGAACGCGCATCCGCCACCGGGATCTCCGGATCCACGGCACGCAGCGCACCGCGCACGGCGGAGATGAGGCCCTCGAGCGCCACCCGGCTTCGCAGCACCACGGTCATGCTGCGCGCCTGCTGCGTGAAGTGAAGGAACTGCGTGTGCGGGATGTAGATCTCCGTCCGCGCCGGACGATCCAGCCCGCGCTGCCGCACGTCGCCGACGACCCCCGCGATCGTCCGCCAGGGCTGCTCGAAGTCGCGCGAGCGCGAGGGCTGCACGCGGGTGCCGACCGGGTCCTGCCCCGGGAAGATCACTCTGGCGGCCGCCTCGTTGATGAAGATCACAGGCAGCGAGCCGGCGCCATCCGACGCCCGCGGGGCGCGTCCGGCCACGATCGGGATCCGGAGCGCCTCGAAGTAACCGGGCGTCACGGCGTACCAGTCGGCCGCGCCGGGGCGCCGGCCGTCCACCCGCGGACGTCCCTCGATGTCGAAGCTCCAGTCACCCGACGACACCGCGAGCGGAAGGCCGGAGCTGGCCCCGGCGACCTCGACTCCGGGGATGGTGCCGAGGCGCTCGACGAGCCGGGTGAAGAAACCCGACACCTCGACGAGCCCCGGTTAGCGGGATGGAGGCAGCGACATGCGCGCCGTCAGGACCTGTTCGGCATCGAATCCACGTGGAACCTTGAGCAGCGTGGCGAAACTCTTCAGGAGGAGGCCGGCACCCACGAGCAGCACGACCGCGACCCCGACCTGGCACACCACCAGGGCGCGCCGCACGTGTGCTCGCGCGCCCGGCGATCCACCGCGGCTGCCATCCTTCAAGGCATCCCCCACCTGGACCCTCGACAGCTGCACGGCCGGCACGACGCCGAACAGCACCGTCGTGACCAGTGCGAGCCCGCCCGCGAACACGAGCACCAGTACGCTGAGTGACACTTCGCCAAGCCGAGGAAGCGCGTCGGGGCCCGTCGCGACGATGACGGAGCGCCCACCGGGCGACGACCAGCCCGATGGCGGTCGAGATGATCGCCAGCATGAGCGCTTCCGTTACGAGCTGCCGCGCCGCGGAAGCGCGACGCGCCCAGCGCGGCACGCACGGAGAGCTCCCGGCGCCTGCTTTCGCCGCGCGCCATCAGCAGGTTGGCCACGTTCGCGCACGTCAGCAGCAGCACGAGCGCGACGGCGCCGGCAAGCATCGCGACCACGGGACGGCTGTCCCCGAGCAGGCTCTCGCGCAGTGGCTGGATCGCGATGCCGAAGTGTCCCTGGTTGTGCTGATCCGGATACTGCCGTGCGAGCCGACCGATGATCGCGTCCATCTCAGCGGACGCGGTCGCGACCGTGCGCCCGGCTCGAGCCGTGCGACGCCGGTCAGATAGTGACCGCCGCGCTGGTGGCGAGCGGCGGCGCGATCGAATGTGCCCGGCAGGACCACGTCCGCCGGGACACTCGACACCAGGCTGACCGGCAGGACGAGGTCCGGAGGAAGAATCCCGATGACGATTCGTGACGCCCCCTGGATAGTCACCGGCCGGCCGACGACTGCCGGGTCCCGGCCGAACCGCTCCCGCCAGAGAGCATCGGACAACAGGGCGACGAGGCTGCCGCTCCGCTCGTCCTCGCGAGTGAAGCCCCGTCCGATGGCGGGCTATCGCCCGGGCACGGCCAGGATGTTCGCCGTCGCGGTGACGGATCCAACCCGCTGCGGTTCCCCCGCGTCACCGGTCACGGTCACGAAGCCGGGAGACATGGCCACGATGTCCATGGACCGGCTGCCCTCGGCGTAATCGAGCTACTCGGGGTCCGACAGTCCGGCTTGCGCCGTCCCGTCCCAGCGGTTACCGCTCCTCATGACGTTCGGCTCCTGGGGATGAGGTTCTTGGCGCGTGCCATGCTCAAGGTCGACTCCATCCGCGCGGCTTCTGCCCTGGCCACGTCACGCCCGAAAGGTGTCACCCCGTAATACCGCCGCCGCTCGTCGTCGAGCGACGGATCTGGCCGTTCGTCAGACTCGACGATGACTCCTTCCTGCACGAAGCGCCGGATCAGCGTGTAGAGAGTGCCGGCACTGAGCCGGATCTCGCCGTCGGTCCGGCGCGCCACCTCCTTGATGATCGCGTAGCCATGCTTCTCACCGTCGGCCAGGGCGATCAGGACATGGAACATGCCGGTCGTGAGCGGAAGCAGATCTTTCGGGCTTCGGTTGTGTCTTCTCATGGACGCTAGACTATATCGACGAGAAAGAGAGTGTAAAGGTTGCCGGCGACCGGGCGCACCCGCCGCGGGTAGAATGCCTCGTCGATGTCACCCGCTGTCGCGTCGCTCCTCGCCCTCCTCGCCGCCATCGTCATCAGCTTCGCTTCGAAGCTGAACGTGGGAGTGGTCGCGATTCCACTGGCCTGGGCCGTCGGCGCGTACGGCGGGCGCGGCCCGGAGGCGGTCCTGGCGGGCTTTCCCGGCTCCCTGTTCGTGACCCTGGGAGGCGTGACCCTGCTCTTCGCGCTGGCGGAAAGCAATGGGACCATCGCCAACCTCGCTGCCCGTCTCGCCTCGCTGGCCCGCGGCCGATCGAGGCTGTTGCCGCCGATCATGTTCTTCGCCGCGTTCGCGATCTCGACCGCCGGCCCGGGAGCGATCCCGAGCGTGGCGCTGATGGCCCCGCTCGCCTTTGCGATGGCGCCGATGGCGGCGATTCCCCCGTTTCTGACCGCCCTCATGGTCGCGAACGGCGCCAATGCAGGCAACCTTTCCCCCCTGAGTGCGGTCGGCATCATCGCCAACACGCGGATGGCGGAGGCGGGCCTCGGCGGTCACGAATGGAAGGTGGGGGCGGCGAACTGCCTCGTCCACGTGCTGGTGTCGGGGCTCGCGTACGCCGCGCTGGTTCGGACGATTCCAGCCACCAGCATCAGACCCGACCCCCGGGAAACGGCGCTCGCGCCGCTGAACCGGTCCCAATGGGGCACCGTGGTGGTGATCATGGGATGGGTGGCCGCCGTCGTGGCGCTCGGCGCACCGCTGGGGCTGGCGGCGTTCGCGGGCGCCGCGGTCATCATCGCGGTGCGCCTGGCGGATGAACGCGCAGCCATCAAGGCGATGCCGTGGCCCGCGATCCTCATGGTCTGCGGCGTGTCGATGCTCGTGACCATGGCGGAGCGGACCGGCGGGATGCAACTCTTCACCAGGCTGCTGGCAACACTGGCGACGCCTGACACGCTCAACGGGGTCATCGCATTCGTGACCGGGGCAATCTCGACCGCCAGCAGCACGTCGGGCGTGGTGCTGCCGACCATGCTGCCAACCGTCCCGGCGCTGGTTCAACAGGTCGGGGGCGGCGACCCGCTGGCCGTCGCCCTCAGCATCAATGTCGGCGCCGCGCTGGTAGACGTGTCACCGCTCTCGACGATCGGTGCGATCTGCGTGGCGGCACTGGCAAACGCCGACCTGGCGCGGCGCCTGTTCCGCAGCATGCTGGTGTGGGGACTGTCCATGACACTGGTGGCCGCGCTGCTCTGCCAGCTTTTTGCGGGATGGTTCGCGCGTCTCTAGTCGCCCTGTCGGACGGGAACTTACGCTCCTTTCAAGACGCTCAGAGGATCGATCCGGGAGGCCCGTCGCGCGGGCACGAAACTCGCCAACGTGGCAACCAGCAGGAGCACACCGGGCACGGCGGTGAACGTCAGCGCATCACGCGCTGCCACACCGTAGAGGAATGCCGAGAGCCACGTGGTGAGCCCAAACGCAATTGCCAGTCCGGCAGCGATGCCCACCAGCGTGATGACGACGCCTTCGCCCACGACCAGTCTGACGATGTCGCGCGGTTGCGCACCGAGTGCGGTACGCACGCCGAGCTCCTTCGAGCGTTGGGTCACGCCGTACGACAGCATCCCGAACAACCCCACGCCCGCGATCGCCAGGGCAAACGCCGAGAAGCCTGCCAGCACCGTCGCGTAGAGTCGCGGGCGAGCCAGGCTCCCCATCACCCGACCCTCCATCGTCATGATCGATTCGAGCGTGGCGGTCGGATCCTGCGCGCGGATCGTCTCGCGCAGTACGTCCACCAGCCGCTCCGCGTCGCGGTCGGCCCGCACCGCGAAGATCGGCTCGCTCCCGAGCCCGTCCGGCGCCTGCGGATAGGCCAGGTAG
>JACDBQ010000741.1 GCA_013694845.1 Acidobacteriota bacterium | reverse complement strand
CGCCTGTTCGACCCTCCGACAGCGATACCGGGTGGGTCCGGCGGCCACACACACAAAAAGGAGGCACTGTGATGGAAAAGATGCTCCTTCGCCGCGAATCTTTGCCGAGGACGCTGGGCGTGAACACCGTGGTGGAGCCCGATTGGCGGCAGGCGCTTCCCGTGCTCGCCGGGCGTTCGATCACACTACGCGAGCTGCGGCTGACCGACGCCCCGTCGTTGCTGGCACTGTTGTCGACCGAGGAAGGGGCGCGCTGCCTTTCGCCGGCACCGGCGACTATCGAGGGGTTCGAGCGTTTCATCGCGTGGACTCAGCGTGAGCGCCAGGCCGGCAACTACATGTGCTTCGGCGTCGTCCCCCACGGCATGGACACTGCCGTCGGCCTTTTCCAGATGCGGCAGACCGAGCCGGGCTTTTCGACTGGCGAGTGGGGTTTCGCGATTGGATCTGCCTACTGGGGCAGCGGCATCTTCGTCGAGGGCGCACAGATGCTGCTGGACTTCGCGTTCGACGTGATCGGCGTGCACCGGCTCGAGGCGAGGGCCGTGGTCCAGAACGGACGTGGCAACGGCGCGCTGCGCAAGATCGGTGCGTTGCAGGAGGGCATCCTGCGGCGCTCGTTCCTTCGCAATGGCGAGTACCTGGACCAGGTGCTGTGGACGATCATCGGGTCCGATCGTCAGCAGAGCCGCGGCTACGACGGCCCGATGGTGCACTAAACTCTCGGTGTGAATCTCGCCGGTATTTTCCCACCGATCGCGACACCGTTCGACGATCGGGATGTGGTGAACCCTGCGGCCATCCGCACGAACGTCGCGCGCTGGCTCGACGCCGGGGTGCGCGGTATCGTTGCCCTCGGCTCGAACGGGGAAGCGCCGCTGCTCGACGAAGGGGAAGCCGACGCGGTGATCGCCGCGGCGCGCGAGTCCGTACCTCCGGATCGGATCCTCATCGCGGGCACGGGCCGCGAGAGCACCAGGGCGACGATCGACGCTTCGCGACGCGCGGCTGCACTGGGCGTCGACGCGGTGCTCGTTCGGACCCCGAGCTACTTCAAGTCACGCATGACGCCGGATGCGTTCGTGGCGCACTACACGGCGCTGGCGGACGCCGTCGACGTCCCCATCCTTCTGTACAACTATCCGGCCGTTACCGGGCTGACCTTGACGGCGGAGACGGTTGCCCGATTGTCGGCCCATCCCAATATCGTCGGCATCAAGGAGACGAGCACCGACGCCGCGCAGCTCGCGGCGTATGTCGACGCATCGCGTGGTGAGCAGTTCACCGTCCTGGCGGGTTCCGCCCCGGCGTTCTACGCCGGGCTGTGCGTTGGCGCATCCGGGGCTATCCTCGCGGCGGCCTGCGTCGCGCCACGGGCCTGTGTTGCCCTCCTGGACGCTTTCCAGCGAGGCGCCCACCACGAAGCCCGGGAGCTGCAGCGGCGCCTCGTGCCGATCGCTCATGCCGTCACCACCGGTTTCGGCGTCCCCGGCCTGAAAGCGGCGCTCGATCGCACGGGATTTATCGGCGGCTCACCCCGAGCGCCGCTCCAGCCGGCAACGCGGGACGCTATCGCGGCCCTCGAGTCGGCACTGGTTCCGATCCGCGAATTTCTCTAGGGTCGCGTCCCCGAAAGTCTTGAACACAGAGGGCGCCGATGCAGCGCCAGCCGAGCGTAAGAGGCCTTCGAGCACGCCAGGCTAGCCCGCCTTCAGCTGGTACACCCCTTGCTCTTTGACTCAGTGGGGCCAATCGCGGTGTTAGTGGCGCCGAGGAGCTGTCTCATGCCTGCCCGAGTTCGACGTCCACACGTTGCGTTGATCGTGCTGAGCGTCGCAATGGCGGCGTGCGCGACAAACCCGGCCACAGGCAATAAGGAATTTTCGCTGATGAGCGAAGCGCAGGAGGTTCAGCTCGGCCAGGAGATGGACGGTCAGGTCAGGCGTGAAATGGGCGTCTATGACGACGCGGAGCTTCAGCGCTATGTGTCAGAGATCGGCTTGCGCCTCGCCCGAGCATCCGAGCGGCCGAACCTGCCGTGGCACTTTACCGTCGTAGACGAGCCGGCAGTTAACGCCTTCGCGTTGCCCGGCGGTTACATTTACGTCACCCGCGGCATCCTCGCTTTTCTGCACGACGAGGAACAGATGGCCGGTGTCCTCGGTCATGAGATCGGCCACGTGACCGCGCGCCATTCTGCGCAGCAGTACACGAAGGCGACCAGCGCGGGAGTCGGGCTCACACTTCTCAGCATCTTCGTGCCCGAGGCTCGCCCGTTGCAGGGAGTCGCCGAAACCGCGCTCGGGGTGCTCTTCCTGAAGCACGGACGTGACGACGAACTGCAGGCGGACCGCCTCGGCGCCCAGTACACGGCGAAGACCGGGTGGGACCCACGCGGCGTCGCCGGGATGCTCCGAACGCTTCAGCGGCTCGACGTAGCGAGCGGGAGCCACAAGGGCGTGCCGAACTGGCTTTCGACCCATCCAGCTCCCGCGGATCGAGTCGAAAAAGTCACGGCCTTCATCCAGTCGAACCCGGTGCCGGCCGGAATGTCAGGACCCCGCGCGACAGACGTGGCTGCCTACCAGCGGCAGATCGACGGGATCATCTTCGGCGACAGTCCGAGCGATGGCATCGTCCGCGGCAACGAGTTTCTGCATCCCGATCTGCGGCTGGCGCTGAAGTTCCCGCAGGGTTGGGAGGTCCAGAACAGCGCGCAACAGGTGGTGGCGAAAGCGCCCGATCGCGAGAACTACGTTCTGCTCCAGCTCGTTCCCAATGCCAACGGATCGATTCAGCAGATTGCGCAGGCGACGATGGCGAACGCGGGATTCCGTCAGCTCCAGGGCGAGCGTGGGAATGTGAACGGCCTGGACGCCTACGTCGGTACCTACCAGGGGAGCATGGAAGGATTGGGCAACGTGGTCACGGTCGCCGCGCACATCGTCCATGAACGCAACGTCTACATGCTCGCGGGGCTCGCGCCACCGAACCAGTTCCAGGGGGTGCAGGCGCAGTTCGCGAACAGCATTCGATCTTTCCGCGAATTGAGCAGAAGCGAGGCCGCGAACATACGTCCGAACCGGGTGGATGTCTATACCGTTCGCGGTGGGGAGTCGTGGCAGTCGATTGCCGGGCGGAGCGGCGGCCTCGTCAAACCCGAAACGCTCGCCATCATGAACAACTACGAACCGGGCCAGCCTCCACGAGCGGGTGACCGTATCAGGAT